>CALRME020000028.1:0-12137 GCA_943369045.1 Sphingobacterium thalpophilum | reverse complement strand
GACTTCACTGTAGGAAGCGCCAGTTAGGCCGCGCTTAGGACTTCATTAGCTCCGCGTTAGGCGGCGTTCTTGTTCAGGCCGGCTCGATGCGCGCAATCAGGCCGCCGCGGTCTTCGCGGTTGCGCAGGCTGATGCGCAGGCCGCAGCGTTGCGCCGCGGATTTCGCGATCGACAGCCCCAGGCCGCTGCCGCGCACCTCGGTACCGGGTACACGGAAGAAGCGGTCGAACACACGCGGTAGCAGCTCTTGCGGAATGCCGGGGCCGGTGTCGGCCACCTCAATCACCAGTCGCCCTCCATCGTTTTTCACGCGCACGTCGATCACGCCGCCCTCGGGCGTATAGCGCAGCGCGTTGTCGATCAGGTTGTCCAGCGCGCTGCGCAGGTCGCTGGCCTGGCACGTCAGTACCAGCTTGTCCGTGGCGTTGGGCTCGGCCTCCATGCCCAGGTCGATGTTGCGCTGGTCGGCCAGAACGATGAGCGCATTGATGCTCTCGCGGATCAGGGCCTGCACGTCCACCGGCGCGGGCGGCGCCTCGCTGCGGGCCGCTTCCTGTCGCGACAGGCGCATCAGCTGGTCGACCAGCCGCTGGGCGCGGTGCACGCCGGCTTCGAGCTGGCCAAAGCGCTGTGCCGGCGCCCCGGGAGCGATGTCGCCGCGCAGGTTTTCCAGCTGCAGGCCGATGGCGGCGATCGGCGTGCGCAGCTCGTGCGCTGCGTCCTGCACGAAGCGGCGCTGGTTGGCAAAGGCGTCGCGCAGCCGGGTGAGCAGGCTGTTGAAAGAAATGACCAGCGGCGTTATCTCTTCGGGCACGCGCGTCAGCGACAGCTCCTGGATATTGTTCTCGTCCTGCTCGGCGGCCTGCTGGGCGATGTCGCGCAGCGCCCGCGACATCGCAGCGGCCACGCCCCACATGGCCAGCATCAACAGGGGCAGCAGCACGGCCAGCGGGGCCAGCGCGGCACCGGCGCGCTCGGCCGCCAGGTGAATGCGGAATTCGCGGCTCTGCGCCACCTGCACCTGACGGCGCCCCGTCGTCTCGCGCGCCTGCGAGGTGTAGACGCGCCAGCGGGCGCCGTCCTTTTCGATGTTGCGAAAGCCCGTTTCCTCCGGCAGCGGCAAGTTCACGCCCGCCAGCGTGCTCGACAGTATCCGGCCGTCGCTGCCGTGGATCTGCACCACATACGCGCCCCACTCGCGAACCCGCCTGGGCGAGACCTTGGGCAGCAGCGCATCCTGCTCCTGCGCCGAGACCGACTCGGCCAGCAGCGACATCTGGTCATCCATGAAGGCGGCCACCATGTGGTTGTAGCTCCAGTAGGCACAGGCCGCCGAGACCCCGCCCACCAGCACGAACATCGGCACCAGCCAAAGCAGCAGCGCGCGCCGCATGGAGCACAGGCGGCCCTCGGGGAACACATGGAAATGCATCACGGCGCGCCGTTCGGTGCAATGGTGGCTGCTATGCGCCAGCCCAGGCCGCGCACGTTGCGGATGGCGTCCGCGCCCAGCTTGCGCCGCATGCCGTGGATCAGCACGTCCACCGCGTTGCTGCTGACCTCTTCGCCCCAGCCGTAGATGCGCGACTCCAGCTGGTCGCGCGAGAGGATGGCGCCGGGGCGCTCCAGCAACGCGTGCAGCAGCGCGAATTCGCGTGCAGACAACTGCGAGCGCTCGCCCTCGACCAGCACTTCGCGTGTGGTCAGGTCCAGCTGCACGGCGCCGGTGCCGATCACTGAATGCGCGGCGCCGTCACGGCGGCGGATCACCGCGCGCATGCGCGCCAGCAATTCGCGGAATTCGTAGGGCTTGACCAGGTAGTCGTCGGCGCCTATGTCCAGGCCCGTGATGCGGTCGTCCAGCCCGTCGCGCGCGGTAAGCACCAGCACGGGAGTCTGGTCACCCTTGGCGCGCGCCTGGCGCAGCACCTCGGTGCCGTCGCGCCGGGGCAGCCCCAGGTCCAGCAGCACGCAGGCGTAGCCGCCGTCATCCAGTGCGCTCTGCGCCAGCAGGCCCTCCTTGACCCAGTCGACCGACCAGCCATTGGCGGACAGGGCCTGCGACAGGCTCTGGCCAATCATCTCGTCGTCTTCGACCAGCAGGACACGCATGGGGGCTTACCTTCCGTGGCGCAAAGGTAGCACGCCGTCCCAGCGCGCTTCCTGCCAGGCCTGGCGGGCGAACACGGCGCCGGCCAGCAGGAGCGGCACCAGGGAGGCCGTGGCAATCCAGGCAAAGACGGCCAGGCCCGCAGGCAGCGGCGCAGCCAGCAGGGCCAGCGCGGACAGGCAGGCGAGCACGGCGGCAATCAGAAATGCGACAACGGACAGGCGGTAGATCGAATCGTTCATGGCGCGGCTTTCCTTGGTGTGAAAGGGAAAGCCGAGCTTAAGTTTGCAGTCTTAGCCGGGCATTAGTGATGCGTGTCAGCGCGGCAGCGCTTCAACCTCTTTGGTCCATTTGTCGATCAGGCGCTTTCGCTCGGCGCTCTTGCCGTACTTTTCAAAGTCGTACTTGATCAGCTTGACGTCGGTCATGGGCGGGATGCGGGGGTCGGCCTTGAAGGTCTTGTTGGCCGGCACCTGCAGGCTGCCGGCTTTTGCGCCGATGGCCTGCCCGGCTGGGCTCATCAGCCAGTCGTAGTAACGCCTGGCGTTGTCCTTGTTGCGCGCACCCTTGATCAGGGCGATGCCGCCCACTTCGTAGCTGGTGCCTTCACAGGGCGCAGTGGTCTTGACCGGGAATTTGTCGTGGCGCCATTTCTCGAAGCCGAAGATGAAGCTCACGCCGATGGCCACTTCACCCTTGGCCACATTGGGCGCCTGGGCCTGGCCGCTGCGGGTGTAGTTGCTGGTGTTCCTGTGCAGCTTCTTCAGGTAATCGAAGGCCGCGTCCTCGCCCATCTGCTGCACCAGCCCAGCAATGATGGTGTAGGCCGTGCCGCTGGTGGCCGGGTGCGAAATTTCGATGTCACCCTTGTATTCCGGCCTGATGAGGTCGGCCCAGCATTTGGGCTCGGCCAGCTTCTTCTTGCGGAGCACCTCGGTGTTGAAGCCAAAGCCGATGGCCGAGGTGTAGAAGCCGCCCACCATGTTTCCCGACATGGCGTACTGGCGCACCGCCCACTCATGCAGGTTGTTGATGTAGTCGGGCCGGTAGGCGTCCAGCAGGCCCAGCTCTGCAGCCTGCAGGAAAGGGTCGCCTGTGCCACCCCACCAGATGTCGGTCTTGGGGTTGGCCGCCTCGGCACGCAGTTGCGCGCCGATCTCGCCCGTTCCCTTGTGTGCCTGCAGCACCTTGATGCCCGTTGACCGGGTGAACTCCGCTGCGGCCATTTCGCACCAGCCCGCGTCGGTACTGCACAGTGCGTTGACGGTTCCGCTCTGGGCTTGCACGGCACCGCCGGCTGCCGCCAGCACGAATGAAGTGATCAGGGTTGAGGCAAGTCTTTTCATGCAGGTCCGCTAGAAGCGCTCCGTGGGGCCGAGATAACGCCATTGTCCGACAGGAAGATTGCCCAGCACCACCTGCCCGATGCGCACTCGCTTGAGCCCCACCACCTTGAGGCCCACCTGCTCGCACATGCGGCGGATCTGGCGCTTCTTGCCTTCCCTGAGCACGAAACGAAGCTGCTCGGGGTTTTGCCAATCGACCTTTGCGGGCTTGAGTGGCTGGCCGTCCAGTGACAGCCCGTGGCACAGGCGCGCCAGCTGCGCGGCCGGGAAGGCCTTCTGGACTTCAGTGACGACGTCGCCGTAGCTCACGCGCACCAGGTATTCCTTTTCAATCTGCGAGTCCTCGCCGATCAGCTGGCGCGCCACCCGGCCGTCTTGCGTCAGCACCAGCAGGCCGATGGAGTCGATGTCCAGCCGCCCTGCCGGCGCCAGGCCGCGCAGCTGCGGCGGCGAGAAGCGGTTCTTGCTGGGGTCTTCGCGCCAGTGGGTGCGCGGGTTGAACAACACCGCGGCCGGCTCATGCCCGTCCTCGGCCTGGCCGCTGACATAGCCCATGGGCTTGTTCAGCAGGACAGTGACCTGGTTGGCCTGCTGGCCCTGCGCCTTCTTGTCGACCTCGATGCGGTCGGCCGGCGTCACCTTGACGCCCATCTCGGCCGGTTGGCCGTTGACCCGCACCCAGCCCAGTGCGATCCACTCGTCGGCCTCGCGGCGCGAGCACAGGCCGAGTTCGGCCATGCGTTTGTTCAATCGGGTGGGCGCGGTGTCGGTCATGTCGAAAATTGTAGGTGGCCGGCGCCGCTCACTGCAACGGCGTGCGGTCCCAGGCGATGACCTGTACGAAATACACCGCCCAGGCGGCCCCGCAGTAGGTCGCCAGCAGCACGCGGCGCGCCACGGCAGCGGCTTGCGGGACAGCACCGCCACGCAGGCTGCACACGGCCTTTTCGGCCAGCGCGGCAAGCGTCACGGCACACAGGGGAATGAACGGGAAGCTGTAGCGGTCTTCCACATGCACTGCCGTGTGCTGGACCAGCATGGCCAGGCAGTAGACGGCCATCAGGGCAGGCGCGGTGTACTGCGCAAACCATCGCCCGAGCTGCCGGCGCAGGCCCGCGCGAGCCAGCGCCTGGGCGGCTACGGCCATGAACAGCGCCAGCCCCAGCCACGAAAGCGAGCCATAGGCGCGTCCCAGCCAGCGCAGCCAGCCGGGGGTGGCGTCTTCGAGAAATGGTGTGAACCGGAAATGGTCGAAAAGTCCTATCCACTTCTTGCCTGCATACGCCGGGATCGCGAGCGGGCGCGACAACAGGCATCCGGTCAGCGACGATTCGTCCAGCCCGGCAATGGCGGTCAGCCGGCAGCGCCCGTAGTAGTTGGTTGCCATGGTCTCGTCAGGCAGCGTGGGCACTTCACCGGGCATGCCGCGACCCATGTTCCACAGCGTGCGCGCGCCCAGCAGCCCCATTTGTGTCGACAGCATGGGATCGAAAGTCAGGGGTTGCTGCAGGCAGGCGGTGCCGTACTTCTGGCTGCACTGCCAGGCTGAAGGGGCTGTGGTGGCGATCGCGGCCACCGCGGCCACCGCCAGCAATGCCAGCTTGCGCCGGCCAGCAAGCAGCAGCAGTGCCAGGCCCGCAGACAGCGCCACCGTCACGCCCAGCAGGTTGCCCGGGCGCAGCAGCACGGCAAAACCCAGCAGCGCACCGCAGGCGCCGGCCAGCGCGAACCCGCGGCCTGTAGCGCCGCGTTCGAACGCCGCGCCCATGGCGATGAAGGCCAGCAGCACCACGTCCATGGCCAGTGTTTCCGTGAGCGGCACGGTGGTGTGGCCCAGCAACGACGGGTAAGTGGCCAGGAAGAAGAACAGGCCCAGGCGCGCCCCGTGCGACACCAGCACGCCGCACCGCTGCGCCCAGGCCGCGAAAAACCACGCGGTGGCGAGGTGGACGGCCAGCAGCGCCATGCAGATGGCGTTGACCCAGTCGATCGGGCGGCTGCCACCGCCCAGCAACACCAGCACACGCCGGACCGTGTACTCGAACAAGGGCATTCCGGCCGTGCGGTCGCCCGCATAGGCCAGGGCCGCGGCGAAGCTGTCGAACTGCGACGCAATCACGAAGTACTGGGAGGCGTCGCCCCGCATGCGCATCTGAGGCGGATAGGCCAGCCCGAAAATGAACAGCGCCAGTGCGGCCACGCCAGCGGCCAGCAGCACGCCCGCGCTGGCGAGCCGGCGTCGGCGCAGGCGCTCCTCCTCACTCATGAAATGCCCCCGGGGCGAAAGCCCTTTCGCAACTGCTAGACGCCGGCCCGCAAGCCGGCTGCGGGCGCTCCCAGGCGCGAGAACACACTGGAGCGCAGCGCCGCAAGATCGAGTATCCGCAAGCCGCCGTACTCTACACGGATGCTGCCCTCGGCCTCCAGCGCGGCCAGCGCCTCATTCACCCTCTGGCGCGACAGGCCCACCAGGTAGGCCAGTTCCTGCTGCGTGATGCGCAGCACTTCGCCCACGCCGGGGTAAAGCACCGGGTTGAACAGGGCCGCCAGGCTGCGCGCCACGCGCACGTCGGGGTTGTTCATGCGGTCGATCTCGCGCGCCGCGATGAACTGGCCCAGCCGCTCGTTGAGCTGGTTCATCACGAACCGGTTGAAGCCGATGGAGTGGTCCAGCAGCCAGTGGAAGGTGTCGACCGGCAAGCCCGCGACCACGCTCTTGCGCAGTGGCTGGATGTTGTAGCGGTAGGCCTCGCGCTTGAGCGCCGTACCCTCACCGAACCAGCCCCCCGGCGGCACACCGGTGAAGGTCATGGTCTGGCCCTGGGCGTTGTCGCTGCTCATCTTGAGCAGCCCCTCGACCACGCCGAACCAGTAGGTCACAGGCCGGCCGACCCGGCACACGTAGTCGCCGGGGCCGGCGTCCCCGACGCGCAACTCGGCCACGGCGCGTTCGCGTTCCGGGGGCAGCAACAGGGTCAGCCAGGGAATGCCGGCGAGTTCGGCAGGGGTTGCCGGGCGGCGGCGCTGGTAGAGGCTGAGGTCTTCGGACATGGGACGCAATGGCGGGCGAAGGGGTACGCGGGATGTCACGGCAGAGTAACCGGGAAGCCAGACCCTGACAAAGGGCACGGCGGGCTATCACCATGAGGACAGACCCCATGAGGACATTCCCTAGGAATGTCGTTGCAAAGACACCATGGCGTCAAACGCAGTCCTACGATCCGCTTCAGTTGCTTAACGCCTGTCATCTGAACCCAAGGAATTGCCCCCGATGGAAACCACGTTTCCGAGACTGCTGATGCAGCATGCGTCCACGCGGCCCGCGGCGCCGGCCATGCGCGAGAAGGAATACGGCATCTGGCAGGCCACCAGCTGGGCCGCCATGGCTGCGCTGGTCGAGCACGTGGCCTGCGGCCTGCACCAGCAGGGGCTCAGGCGCGGCGAACACATGGTGCTGGTGGGCGCCAACCGGCCCCGGCTCTACGCCACGATGCTGGCGGTGCAGGCGCTGGGGGCGATCCCCATTCCGCTGTACCAGGACGCCAGTTCCACCGAGTTCGAGTTCCCCATCACCAACGCCGATGTGCGCTTCGCATTTGCCGAAGACCAGGAACAGGTCGACAAGCTGCTGGAGATCCGCGACCGGTGCCCGCAGCTGGCGGGCATCTTCTACGACGACCCGCGCGGCCTGCGCAACTACAGTGAGCCAGGCCTGGTCTCGCTGGAGCAACTGATCGAATCGGGAAAGGCCTTCGCGGCCAGCCAGAGCGGCTTCTTCCGCACCGAAGTCGCGGCGGCGCAACCCGACGACGTGGCCGCGATGTTCTTCACCTCGGGCACCACCGGAAATGCCAAGGGCGTGATGCACAGCCACCGGACGCTGCTCGACCGCGCCAAGGCGGGCGCCGATTTCGACCGCCTCACAGCGCAGGAGGAAGTGCTGGCCTACCTGCCGCCGGCATGGGTGGGCCAGAACATCTTCAGCTATGCGCAGTGGCTCGCCTGCGGCTACGTGGTCAACTGCCCCGAGTCTGCCGCCACCGTGACCATCGACCTCAAGGAGGTCGGCCCCACCTATTACTTCGCACCGCCGCGCGTGTTCGAGGGCCTGCTCACCACGGTGATGATCCGCATGGAAGACGCGAGCTCGATCAAGCGCTCCATGTTCCATGCCTGCATGCGCGTGGCCCGCCGGGTCGGCCCGGCATTGATGGACAAGAAGCCGGTCGGCACCCTGGACCGCCTGAAGTACGCGCTGGGCAATGTGCTGGTCTACGGCCCGTTGCGCAACAACCTGGGCCTGTCGCGCGTGCGCGTGGCCTACACGGCGGGCGAGGCCATCGGCCCGGACCTGTTCACCTTCTACCGCTCGATTGGCATCAACCTCAAGCAGCTGTACGGCTCCACCGAGACGGCCGTGTTCGTCTGCCTGCAGCCTGACGACCAGGCCCGCGCCGATACGGTGGGTGTGCCCATTGCCGGCGTGGAGATCAAGGTGGCGGACAACGGCGAGATCCTGGTGCGCTCGCCGGGCCTGCTCAAAGGCTACTACAAGAACCCGCAAGCAACCGCCGAGGTGCTGACCGCCGACGGCTGGTACCACACCAGCGACGCCGGCTTCATCGACGCGCAGGGCCACCTCAAGATCATCGACCGCGTCAAGGACGTGGGCCGCATCGCCGGTGGCGCCAACGACGGCGCCATGTTTGCACCCAAATACGTGGAGAACAAGCTCAAGTTCTTCCCGCACATCAAGGAGGTGGTGGCTTATGGCGACCAGCGCGAGAAGGTCTGCGTGATGATCAACATCGACTTCGACGCGGTGGGCAACTGGGCCGAACGGCGCAACCTGCCCTACGCCGGCTACACCGACCTGGCGCAAAAGCCCGAGGTCTACCAGCTCATCAGGGAGTGCGTGGAACAGGTCAACGCGGACCTCGCAACCGACACCCTGCTGGCCGGCTCGCAGATCAGCCGCTTCCTGGTGTTGCACAAGGAGCTCGACGCGGACGACGGCGAGCTGACGCGTACCAACAAGGTCCGGCGCGGCTTCATCGCAGAGAAGTACCTGGTGCTGGTCGATGCGCTGTATGGCGGCAAGACCGAGCAGTACATCGAAACCCAGGTGAAGTTCGAGGACGGGCGCAGCGGCAGCGTGAGCGCCACCCTGAAGATTGACGACGCGAAGACCTTTTCGCCGGTGAAGGCCGCAGCATGAACATGATGACTGAACCCCTGGCCCCTGCAGATGAGACGGCACCGATCCGCGGCGCGGTGCGCAAGTTCGGCGAGGTGATCCTCAATGTGGAGAACATCTCGCTGGCCTTTGGCGGCGTCAAGGCGCTGACCGACATCTCGTTTGACGTGCGCGAGCATGAGGTGCGCGCCATCATCGGACCCAACGGCGCCGGCAAGAGCTCCATGCTCAACTGCATCAACGGTGTCTACCAGCCGCAACAGGGTTCCATCACCTTCCGCGGCCAGACATTCAAGCACATGAACAGCCACCAGGTGGCGGTGATGGGCGTAGCCCGCACCTTCCAGAACCTGGCCCTGTTCAAGGGCATGAGCGTGCTCGACAACATCATGTCCGGGCGCAACCTCAAGATCAAAAGCAATCTTTTCATGCAGGCCCTGCGCATCGGCCCGGCCGAACGCGAGGAGATGCGGCACCGCGAGTTTGTAGAGCACATCATTGACTTCCTGGAGATCCAGGCCTTTCGCAAGACCCCGGTCGGCCAGCTGCCCTACGGCCTGCAAAAGCGGGTGGATCTGGGCCGTGCCCTGGCGATGGAGCCGCAGGTGCTGCTGCTCGACGAGCCCATGGCGGGCATGAACGTCGAGGAAAAGCAGGACATGTGCCGCTTCGTGCTGGATGTGAACGACGAATTCGGCACCACCGTTGTGCTGATCGAACATGACATGGGTGTGGTGATGGACATCAGCGACCGCGTGGTGGTGCTGGACTACGGCAAGAAGATCGGCGACGGCACTCCCGATGAAGTGCGCAACAACCCGGAGGTCATCAAGGCCTACCTGGGCACCTCGCACTAAGGACTGGACATGGGACCCTTTCTCGAAACCCTGATCGGCGGCCTGATGTCGGGCATGCTGTATTCGCTGGTGGCGCTCGGCTTCGTGCTGATCTTCAAAGCCTCCGGTGTCTTCAACTTCGCGCAGGGCGCGATGGTGCTGTTCGCAGCCCTGGCCATGGCCCGCTTTTCCGAATGGATTCCGCAGTGGACGGGGCTCACCGGCAAGTGGCTGCCCAACATCCTGGCCTTCATCTGCGCCCTCATCATCATGATCGCGGTGGCCTGGCTGGTCGAGAAGCTGGTGCTGGGCAAGCTGGTCAACCAGGAAGGCGTGGCCCTGCTGATGGCAACGCTGGGCGTCTCCTATTTCCTGGACGGCTTCGGCCAGACCATTTTCGGCTCCAGCATCTACAAGATCGACGTGGGCATGCCCAAGGACCCAATGTTCCTGTTCGAGAAGACCTTCCAGGGCGGCCTGCTGCTCAACCAGGAAGACCTGGTGGCCGCGGGCATCGCCTCCGCGCTGGTGCTCGCGCTGGCAGCGTTCTTCCAGTACACCGGCACCGGCCGGGCGCTGCGCGCCGTGGCCGACGACCACCAGGCCGCGCAGTCGATCGGCATCCCGCTCAACCGCATCTGGGTGATCGTCTGGAGCGTGGCGGGCTTTGTCGCGCTGGTGGCCGGGATCATCTGGGGCAGCAAGCTGGGCGTGCAGTTTTCGCTGTCTGTGCTGGCCCTCAAGGCCCTGCCGCTGGTGATTCTGGGCGGGCTGACGTCCGTGCCCGGCGCCATTGTGGGCGGACTGATCCTGGGCGTTGGTGAAAAACTCGCCGAGGTGTTCCTGGGCCCGCTGGTGGGCGGCGGCATAGAGATCTGGTTTGCCTACGTGCTGGCGCTGGGCTTCCTGCTGGTGCGCCCGCAAGGCCTGTTCGGCGAAAAAATCATCGACCGCGTCTGAGGCGGCAAGACCATGATCTACAGAGAAAACGGCCAGTTCAAGACCTCCTACCGGGCCGACCAGCAGATCTTCGCGATCTCGCAGGACCGCATCGCGGTTCTCATGCTTCTGGCCGCGGCCTTCGTGCTGGTGCCGGCCCTGGCAAGCGACTACCTGTTCCGCGCCATCCTGATCCCCTTCCTGATCATGTCGCTGGCCGCCCTGGGCCTGAACATCCTGGTGGGCTACTGCGGGCAGATCTCGCTGGGCTCGGGCGCCTTCATGGCGGTGGGCGCCTATGGTGCCTACAACTTCTTCATGCGGCTGCCTGGACTGCCGCTGATCCCCGCCCTGATCCTGGGCGGGCTGTGCGCGACTTTCTTCGGCATCCTGTTCGGCCTGCCCAGCCTGCGCGTCAAGGGCCTGTACCTGGCCGTGACAACGCTGGCGGCGCAGTTCTTCTCGGACTGGATGTTCCTGCGCATCAAGTGGTTCACGCTGGACACACCCTCGGGCTCGGTTTCGGTGTCCAACCTGCAGGTGTTCGGCCTGCCGCTGGAAAGCGCCACCAGCAAGTACCTGTTCTGCCTGGCAGTGCTGGCCCTGATGGCGCTGATGGCCAAGAACCTGGTGCGCGGCGCGATCGGCCGCGAGTGGATGGCCATCCGCGACATGGACGTGGCCGCCGCGGTGATCGGCATCCGCCCGATGTACGCCAAGCTCACGGCCTTTGCCGTCAGCTCCTTCATCATCGGCGTGGCCGGCGGCCTTTGGGCCTTCATCTACCTGGGCGCCTGGGAGCCGGCCGCCTTCTCTGTGGACATGTCGTTCCGTCTGCTGTTCATGGTGATCATCGGCGGCCTGGGCTCCATCATGGGCAGCTTCTTCGGCGCCGCATTCATCGTGGTGCTGCCCATTGCGCTTAACCAGTTCCTGCCGTGGTTTGTCGGGCTGTTCGGCATCAGCATGTCGACCGCCGGTGTGTCGCACGCCGAGCTGATGATCTTCGGCGGCCTGATCGTCTGGTTCCTCATCGTCGAGCCCCACGGCCTGGCCAAGCTCTGGTCCACCGGCAAGCAGAAGCTGCGCCTGTGGCCCTTCCCGCACTGACCGCCTTGCACTGACTCCGCACCGCTTTTTCCCCGCGCTTCAACTTTTACCAACAGGAGACATCCATGAAGCTTCGCAATCTGGTTCTGGCCCTAGCCGCAGTAGCGGCCGGCGCTTCGGTCGTATCGACCAGCGCGTTTGCTCAAGCCAAAGAGCAGTTCATCCCGGTGCTTTCGTACCGCACCGGCCCGTACGCGCCCAACGGCGTGCCGTGGGCCAATGGCTACGTGGACTACCTCAAGCTGGTCAATGCGCGCGGCGGCATCAACGGCGTCAAGCTCTCCTTCGAGGAGTGCGAGACCGGCTACGACACGGCGCGAAGCGTGGAATGCTATGAACGCCTCAAAGGCAAGAACGGCGGCGCCTCGCTGGTGCAGCCGCTGTCGACCGGCGCTACTTTCGCCATCACCGAGAAAGCCCCGGCCGACAAGGTTTCCGTGGTGACCGTGGGCTACGGGCGCAGCGAAAGCGCCGACGGCACGATCTTCAAGTGGAACTTCCCGATCGCCGGCACCTACTGGGTGGCCAGCGACACCATCCTGCAGGCCATCGCCAAGAAGGAAGGCGGAAGCATGGACAAGCTCAAGGGCAAGAAGATT
>CALRME020000027.1:0-12177 GCA_943369045.1 Sphingobacterium thalpophilum | reverse complement strand
AGCTGCTTCAGCCGCTCGAAAGGGTAGGGCTGAAGGCGGGACAACAGGGGATTCATCCCCGAATTATCGGCGCAACGCCCGGCCTTGCCCGGGCTGCTTGCGGCTGGTTGCAAGCCCGGCCCGCCTGACCGGGGTTTGCCATCGGGCGCACGGTATCATTCCTGCCAGTCGCCGGCCTTGCCGGCGTTCCCATTCCAGTCATAGTGCAGGGCCGTGCGTCTCAATTCCATCAAGCTCTCCGGCTTCAAATCCTTCGCTGAGCCGACCAACTTCATGCTGCCGGGCCAACTGGTGGGCGTGGTCGGCCCCAACGGCTGTGGCAAGTCCAACATCATGGATGCGGTGCGCTGGGTGCTGGGCGAGTCGCGCGCCAGCGAGCTGCGCGGCGAGTCGATGCAGGACGTGATTTTCAACGGCACCACGACCCGCAAGCCGGCCTCGCGCTCGTCGGTGGAACTGGTATTTGACAACGCCGACCACCGCGCCGGCGGCCAGTGGGCCCAGTTCACCGAAATCGCCGTCAAGCGCGTGCTGACGCGCGACGGCACTTCCAGCTACTACATCAACAACCAGCCGGTGCGCCGGCGCGACGTCCAGGACGTGTTCCTCGGCACCGGCCTCGGCCCGCGCGCCTACGCCATCATCGGCCAGGGCACGATCAGCCGGATCATCGAATCCAAGCCCGAGGAGTTGCGCCTGTTCCTGGAAGAGGCCGCCGGCGTCTCCAAGTACAAGGAGCGCCGCCGCGAGACCGAAAACCGGCTTTCGGACACCCGCGAGAACCTGACCCGCGTCGAAGACATCCTGCGCGAGCTCAACAGCAACCTCGACAAGCTGGAAAAGCAGGCCGAAGTGGCGCAGCGCTACAACACGCTGCAGGCTGACGTCACCCTCAAGCAGCACCAGCTGTGGTTCTTGAAGCGCGCTGAGAGCGAAGCCGACCAGGGCAAGGTCAAGGCCGATTCCGAGAAAGCCATCAACGACCTGGAAAGCCGCGTGGCCGACCTGCGCCGCGTGGAGGCCGACCTGGAAACGATTCGCCAGGCCCACTACGCTGCCGGCGACCAGGTCAACCAGGCCCAGGGCCAGCTTTACGAAGCCAGCGCCGAAGTCGGCCGGCTGGAAGCTGAAATCCGCTTTGTGGTCGAAGGCCGCCAGCGGGTGGAACAGCGCCTGGTGCAGCTCAAGGAGCAGACCGCGCAATGGGCGGGCCGCCGTGACGACGCCGTTGCGGAAACTGAAACCCTGGCCGAGCAAGGCGTGGAAGCCGAAGAAAAGGCCATCCTGCTGGCCGCCCAGGTGGAAGAACAGGCGCAGCAGCTGCCCGACCTGGAAGACGGCTTGCGCCAGGCGCAGGCCAAAGCCACCGAGCAACGTGGCAGCGTGGGCCAGGTGCAGCAGCAGATCCAGGTGCTCGCCGCCGACCAGCGCAACATCGAAGAGCAGTCGCGCCAGCTCAACCAGCGCCGCGAAAAGCTGTCCGCCGACCGCAACGCCCTGGCCGCGCCCGACGAGCAGCGCCTGACCAACCTGCAGACGCAGCTGGCCGCCGCGCAGGAATCGTTCGAGACCGCGGACGCCCGCCTGCACGAGTTGCAGGACCAGGTGCCGCAGCTCGATGAGGACCGCCGCGGCCGCCAGCAGGCGGTCAACATTGAAAGCGCCAAGCAGGCCGACCTGTCGGCCCGCATGGAAGCGCTCAAGGCGCTGCAGGAAAAGGTCCGCACCGACGGCAAGCTCAAGCCCTGGCTGGCAAAGCATGGCCTGGACGGCCTGCAGGGCCTGTGGAGCCGCATCCACATCGAACAAGGCTGGGAAAACGCGCTGGAAGCCGCGCTGCGCGAGCGGCTGGGCGCGCTGGAAGTGTCGAGGCTGGACATGGTCCGGGCCTTCGGCAACGACGCGCCTCCCGCCAAGCTGGCCTTCTACAGCCCGCCACAAGCGGGTGCACCCGAAGCCGCCGGCGCGTTGCCGCGCCTGGCCGACCTGTTGCGCCTGAACGATGCGGGCCAGAAGGCGCTGCTGACCGACTGGCTGCACGGCTGCTATACCGCCGCCAGCTTCGAGGAAGCGCTGGCCGGCCGCGACAAGCTCAAGGCGGGCGAAGCGATCTTCGTCAAGGGTGGCCACGCCGTCACCGCCCACAGCGTGAGCTTCTATGCGCAGGATTCTGAACAGGCCGGCCTGCTGGCACGCCAGCAGGAAATCGAAAACCTCGAAAAGCAGCTGCGCGCGCAGTCGCTGATCGCCGAGGAAGCGCGTTCGGCCCTGATCCGTGCCGAGGCGGCCTATTCCGACGCCTCGCAACGCCTGGTCTCGGCCCGCCGCGAAGCCGCCGATACGCAAAGCCGTGCACACGAGCTGCAGGTGGAAACGCTGCGCCTGACGCAGCTGGCCGAGCAGACCCGGGCCCGCAGCGAGCAGATCGCCGGCGACCTGGCCGAAGTCGATGCGCAGCTGGAAGAGCTGCAGGAGCGCCGTGTCACCGCCGAAGCCCGCTTCGAGGAACTGGACATGCAGCTGGCCGACAGCCAGGAGCGCCATGCCCAGCTGGACGAGCGCGTGATTGAGTTCGAGCGCAAGCTGTCCGAATCGCGCGAGCAGCAGCGCAGCCTGGAGCGCCAGGCTCAGGAAGCGACCTTCGCCCAGCGCAGCGTCGAAGCGCGCAGGGCGGAACTGGCGCGCGCCATTGAAACGGCGGCACAGCAGGCCAAGACCATCGAAGTTGACGAGCAGCGCGCCCATGAAGAGCTGGCGCGCCTGACCGATGCCGCCGCGCAGGCCGGCCTGCAAAGCGCGCTGGCGCTCAAGCTTGAGCGCGAACAGTCGCTGGGTGCCAAGCGCAGCGAATACGACGACCTGACGGCCAAGCTGCGGGCCAGCGACGAGCGCCGCCTGCAGCTCGAACGCGAACTCGAGCCACTGCGCCAGCGCATCACCGACTTCCAGCTCAAGGAACAGGCCGCGCGCCTGGGCTTCGAGCAGTACAGCCAGTTGCTCGCCGATGCGCAGGCCGACCTTGAAGCCGTGGCGAAATCGATCGAGGAAGGCAATGTCCGCATCTCCGGCATGCAAACCGAGATCGACCGCCTGCACCGCGAGATCGCCGCGCTGGGCGCGGTCAACCTCGCCGCGCTGGACGAGTTGACTACCGCACGCGAGCGCAAACAGTTCCTGGACGCGCAGTCGGCCGACCTGAACGAAGCCATCAACACGCTGGAGGACGCCATCCGCAAGATCGACGGTGAAACCCGCGAGCTGCTGGCCGGCACCTTCAAGATCGTCAATGAGCACTTCGGCAAGATGTTCCCCGAGCTGTTCGGCGGCGGCCAGGCCCGCCTGATGATGACGGGCGACGAAATCCTGGACGCCGGCGTCCAGGTGCTGGCCCAGCCGCCCGGCAAGAAGAACCAGACCATTCACCTGCTCTCGGGCGGCGAGAAGGCGCTCACAGCCATCGCGCTGGTGTTTGCCATCTTCCAGCTCAACCCCGCGCCGTTCTGCCTGCTGGACGAAGTGGACGCGCCGCTGGACGACGCCAACACCGAACGCTACGCCAAGCTGGTGAGCTCGATGAGCAAGGAAACGCAGTTCCTGTTCATCAGCCACAACAAGATCGCCATGGAAATGGCGCAGCAGCTGATCGGCGTGACCATGCAGGAGCAGGGCGTCTCGCGCATCGTGGCCGTGGACATGGAATCGGCCGTCTCCATGGCGGAGGCAGCATGAGCAATTTCACCGTAGGGCTGGCCATCCTTGGCGGGCTGGTGCTTGCAGCCATCGTGGCACACGGCGCCTGGACGTCGCGCCGCAATGCCCCCCGGCAGGCCGCGCCGGACGAGGCCACGCCACCGCCGGCCGCGGCCGACAGCACGATGGAGCGAGCCGACCCGACCATGGACGGCGTGCAGCTGCCCGTGCCGGAAAAAAAGCCTGCCCTGGATGCCCTGATCGACGTGCTCACCCCCATCGCACTGGACGGGCCGGTGTCGGGTGATGCCGCGCTGGCTGCCCTGCCGACGACCCGCCGCGCCGGCAGCAAACCCTTTGGCATCGAAGGCCTCAACGACAGCAGCCGCGCCTGGGAGGCGCCCGTGGCCGGCCAGCGCTACACCGCCTTCCAGGCCGGTGTTCAGTTGGCCAACCGCACCGGCGCGCTCAACGAGATCGAGTACTCCGAGTTCGTCATGAAGGTCCAGGCCTTCTGCGACGCGATCGGCGGCTCGCCCGAATTCCCCGAGATGCTCGATGAAGTCTCGCGCGGCCGCGAACTCGACCAGTTCGCCAGTGGCCACGACGCGCAGCTGAGCTTCACGCTGCGAGCCCGCAACTCCGCCTGGAGCCCCGGCTACGTGCAGCAGAACGCGTCGCGCCAGGGCTTCATCGCCGGCGTGATTCCCGGCCGGATGGTGCTGCCGGCCAGCAACCCGCATTCGCCGCCCGTGCTGGGCCTGTCGTTCGACACCCAGGCCGCGATGGCCGAAGACCCTGCCCAGTCGGCCATCCGCGAGCTCACGCTCAGCCTGGACGTGCCGCAGGTGCACCGCAGCGAGCAGCCCTTTGTGCGCATGCGCGATGCCGCCATCGCGCTGGCCGCGTCCATGGATGGCCTGATCAGCGATGACAACGGCCAGGTCATCCGCGTCGAGGCGCTCGACGTGATCGGCGCCGACCTCGAGCAGCTCTACGACACGCTGGAGGCGCGCGACATCGCCGCCGGATCGCCGCTGGCGCGCCGGCTGTTTTCCTGAGGCCGCGCCGTGGCGAGTTCCCAGGCCCGGCAGCGTGCGGGTGAATTGCACGAGCTGCTGCACCTCCATGCGCACCGCTACTACGTGCTCGACGACCCGCAACTGCCGGACGCTGAATACGACAAGCTGTTCCGCGAACTCCAGTCGCTGGAAGATGCGCACCCGGAGCTGCTGACCCCCGATTCGCCGACGCAGCGCGTGGGCGGCAAGCCGCTCGATGGTTTTGCCAAGGTGCGCCACAAGGTGCCCATGCTGTCGATCCGCACCGAGACCGACATCGAGGCCAGCGGTGCCGAGAATTTTGACGGCCGCGTGCGGCGCGAGCTCGGCCTGCTGGAAATTGAACCCCCGGTGGAGTACATCGCCGAACTCAAGTTCGATGGCCTGGCCATCAACCTGCGTTACGAAGCCGGTGTGCTGGTGCAGGCCGCCACTCGGGGCGACGGCGAGATTGGCGAAGACGTCACGCAGAACATCCGCACCGTCGGCCAGATCCCGCTCAAGCTGCCCAATGATGTGCCGCCGGTGCTGGAAGTGCGCGGCGAGGTCTACATGCGCCGCGACGACTTCGAGGCCATGAACGAAAAGCAGCGCGAGAAGATCGCCGCGGGCATGAAGAACGAGAAAACCTTCGTCAACCCGCGCAACGCGGCTGCGGGCGCAGTGCGCCAGCTCGATCCGGCGATTGCACGCCAGCGACCTCTCAGCTTCTTTGCCTATGGCTGGGGTGAGGTGACGCCGGCCGAGGAAGGCGGTGTGACGTTCGAGACGCAGTACCAGGCCATGCTCACGCTCAAGTCCTGGGGATTTCCGGTCTCCGAGCGCACCCAGATTGCACAAGGCGCTACTGATTTAATAGCATTTCACCAGTCCGTGGGTGTGGCGCGCGACGGCTTGCCGTTCGATATCGACGGCGTGGTCTACAAGGTCAACAGCCTGGCGCTGCAAAGACAGATGGGCTTTGTCTCGCGCGAGCCGCGCTGGGCCGTGGCGCACAAGTACCCGGCGCAGGAGCAGCTCACCACCGTGGAGGCGATCGACGTGCAGGTGGGCCGCACCGGAAAGCTCACCCCCGTGGCCAAGCTGGCGCCGGTGTTTGTGGGCGGCGTGACGGTCACCAATGCCACGCTGCACAACGAGGACGAAGCCCGGCGCAAGGACGTGCGCGTGGGCGACACGGTCATCGTGCGCCGCGCCGGCGACGTGATCCCCGAGGTTGTTTCGGTGTTGCCGGAAAAGCGCAAGCCCGGCGCACCCGAATTCACCATGCCCACGCACTGCCCGGTCTGTGGTTCGGCCGCGGTGCGCGAGGAGGGCGAAGTCAACCACCGCTGCACCGGGGGCCTGTTCTGTGGCGCCCAGCGCAAGGAAGCCATCCTGCACTATGCGCACCGCCGCGCCGTCGACATCGAAGGCCTGGGCGACAAGCTGGTCGAGCAGATGGTCGATGCGGGTGTCATCAAGACGCTGCCCGACTTGTACCGCCTCGGCCTTGCCAACCTCACGGCGCTGGAGCGCATGGCCGAGAAATCCGCGCAGAACGTGCTGGCCGCGCTGGAGAAATCCAAGCAGACCACGCTGCCGCGCTTCCTGTTCGGCCTGGGCATCCGCCACGTGGGCGAGGCCACAGCCAAGGACCTGGCGCGCCACTTCGGAAAGCTCGATTCCATCATGGCGGCCAGCGTGGAGCAACTGCTCGAGGTGCCCGATGTCGGCCCGGTGGTGGCCGAGAGCATCCACACTTTCTTCGAGCAGCCGCACAACCGCGAGGTGGTCGAGCAACTGCGTGCCTGTGGCGTCACCTGGGAAGAGGGTGAGCCCGCAACCCAGGCGCCCAAGCCGCTCGCCGGCAAGACCGTGGTGCTGACCGGCACGCTGCCCACGCTGACGCGCGACGAAGCCAAGGACATGCTGGAAGCCGCCGGCGCCAAGGTGGCCGGGTCGGTGAGCAAGAAGACTGACTATGTGGTTGCCGGCACCGAAGCCGGCAGCAAGCTGGACAAGGCGCGCGAACTGGGCGTTGCCGTGCTGGATGAAGAAGGCCTCAAGGAGTTGCTCAATGGCGGTTCATGACATCCTGAAAATGGGCGATGCGCGCCTGCTGCGCGTGGCCAAGCCGGTCACGGCCTTTGACACGGACGAGATCCACCTGCTGGTGGCCGACATGTTCGAGACCATGCATGCCGTCGACGGCGCGGGCCTGGCGGCGCCGCAGATCGGCGTCGACCTGCAGCTGGTGATCTTCGGCACCGACACCGTCAACCCTCGCTACCCCGATGCGCCGCCGGTGCCGCGCACGGTTCTGCTCAACCCGGTCATCACGCCCGTCGGCGAAGCTGAAGAAGACGGCTGGGAAGGCTGCCTTTCCGTGCCCGGCCTGCGCGGGGTTGTGCCGCGCTGGTCGAAGATCCGCTACACCGGTTTTGACCCTTACGGCGACCCGATCGACCGCCTCGCCGAGGGCTTTCACGCCCGCGTGGTACAGCATGAATGCGACCACCTCATCGGCAAGCTGTACCCCATGCGGGTGCGCGACTTCACGCAGTTTGGCTACACAGAGGTGCTGTTTCCGGGCCTGGACGCGGCCGCCGACGACTGAATTACGCCGGCGCAGGGCGTACACTGGTCCTTCAGGGCTCCCGCAGCCTGTTTCCCTTTACAGCGTGGCGCACGCAGGAAGTTTTTCCGCATGCCGTACGCGCTGGGCTACCAGGTCAAGTTCGAAACCGTCACCGGCAGCGGCGACGACCTCCAGGTGCGTTCGCTGCTGGACAAGCAGCAATACCACGACCCCTGGGGCGAAGCCGCGCTGGCAGGCGTGCCTGAGGCAGCCTGGCCCCTGTTTGGCCTGCTCTGGCCCTCTGGGCAGGTGCTGGCCGGTGCCATGGTCGCCTACGAGCTGCGGGGCCGCCGCGTACTGGAACTCGGATGCGGCCTGGCGCTCGCCAGCCTGGTGATCCACCGGCGGGGCGGCGACGTGACCGCCAGCGACAACCATCCGCTGGCGGCTGCCTTTCTTACCGAGAACCTGCGGCTCAATGGCCTGCCACCCATGAAATACCAGACGGGCAACTGGCAGCGCGCCAACCCGCTGCTGGGCCTGTTCGACCTCATCATCGGCAGCGACGTGCTCTACGACCGCGACCAGCCGCAGGCGCTGTCGCAGTTCATAGACCGGCATTCCGACGCGGCGGTGGAGGTTCTGATCGTGGACCCGGCGCGCGGCAACCAGCCCAGCTTCAGCCGCAAGATGGGTGTGCTGGGCTATTCGCATGTGGCCACCCAGGTGCGGGAACTGCCCGACGGCACGGCCTACAAGGGCAACCTGCACCGCTACCGGCGCAGCGCCTTCGAGGACTGATCAGGTTTCCAGCGCTTCCAGCAGCTCGGTCTCGATGGCGATCTGGGCGCGGTTCTGCTGCAGCTCGGGCCCGTCGATCAGGAAGGTGTCCTCCACCCGCTCGCCCAGCGTCGTCACCTTGGCCAGCTGCAGGTTGAGCTTGTGGTTGGCCAGTACGCGGGCGACGCGGTAGAGCAGGCCGACGCGGTCGCTGGCCGAGATGCTCAGCAGCCAGCGCTGCGCCTTCTCGTCGGGCGCCAGGTGCACGCGCGGCGCGATCGGGAAGCTCTTGACGCGGCGCGAGACGCGGCCGCGGCTGGGCGCGGGCAGGGGGCCGGGGTTTGCCAGCGTCTGCTCCAGCTCCGACTCCACCATGCTCACCAGTTCGCGGTTGTGCTCGGGCAGCATGGAACTGACCACCTGGAAGGTGTCGAGCGCATAGCCGTTGTTGGCCGTATGCACCTTGGCGTCCAGGATGCTGAAGCCGGCCTGGTCGAAGTAGCCGCACAGGCGGGCGAACAGGTCGGGCTGGTCGGGTGTGTAGACCAGCACCTGCAGGCCTTCGCCCACCGGCGACAGGCGCGCCCGCACAATGGCCTTGCCCATGGGCGCGCCGGTTCCTTCTTCGCGCTGCGCCACGTGCCGCGAGAGCTGGCGCGTGTGCCAGGCGATGTCGGCGGCCTCGTGGCGCATGAAGTAGCCCACGTCCAGCGTGCTCCACAGCTTCTTGTGCGCCTCGTGCGGCAGCGAATGCAGGGCCAGCATCACCAGCGCCTCGCGTTTGCGCGCCTCGATCTCGGCGTCCGGGTCCGGCGCGCGGCCGCCCAGGGTGCGCAGCGTGTAGCGGTACAGGTCTTCCAGCAGCTTGCCCTTCCAGGCGTTCCACACCTTGGGGCTGGTGCCGCGGATGTCGGCCACCGTCAGCAGGTACAGGGCCGTCAGGTAGCGCTCGTTGCCCACTCGTTTGGCAAAAGCGGCGATCACGTCCGGGTTGCTCAGGTCTTCCTTCTGGGCGATGCGGCTCATGGTCAGGTGCTCGTGCACCAGGAACTCGACCAGCTTGCAGTCTTCCTTGGGTATGGCGTGCTGGCGGCAGAACACGCGCACGTCGCGGGCGCCCAGCTCGGAATGGTCGCCGCCCCGGCCCTTGGCGATGTCGTGGAACAGGGCGGCCGTGTACAGGATCCAGGGCTTGTCCCAGCCGGCGGCCAGTTGCGAGCAAAACGGGTATTCGTGCGCGTGCTCGGCCAGGAAGAATCGCCGCACGTTGCGCAGCACCATCAGGATGTGCTGGTCCACCGTGTAGACGTGGAACAGGTCGTGCTGCATCTGGCCCACGATCTTGCGGAACACCCACAGGTAGCGGCCCAGCACCGAGGTCTGGTTCATCAGCCGCATGGCATGCGTGATGCCCTCGGGCGCCATCAGCATCGCCTTGAAGGTTTCATGGTTGACCGGGTCGTTGCGGAACTTGCTGTCCATCACGTCGCGGGCGTTGTACAGGGCCCGCAGCGTGCGCGCCGACAGGCCCTTCACGCCCACGGTGGTCTGGTACAGCAGGAAGGTCTCCAGGATGGCGTGCGGGTTCTTCTGGTACAGGTCGTCGCTGGCGACCTCGATCATCCCGGCCTTGTTGGAAAAGCGCTCGTTGATCGGCTGCGGCGTGTGGCCGCTGGGGTTGAGCCGTTCCTCGATGTTGAGCAGCAGGATCTGGTTGAGCTGGGTGACGGCTTTGGCTGCCCAGTAGTAGCGTTTCATCAGCGCCTCGCTGGCGCGGGTGACCAGGCGGCCGGCCTCATTGGTCTTGGATTCATAGCCGAAAGACTCGGCTACGGCGGTCTGCAGGTCGAACACCAGCCGGTCTTCACGGCGATGCGAAATGATGTGCAGCCGCGCGCGGATCAGGCTCAGCAGGGCTTCATTGCGCTTGATCTGCTTCGCCTCGAACGGCGTGGCCAGGCCCTTGCGCGCCAGTTCGTCCCAGCTTTTGCCCAGGCCCGCCGCCGCGGCCACCCAGAGGATGACCTGCAGGTCGCGCAGGCCGCCGGGCGATTCCTTGCAGTTGGGTTCGAGCGAATACGGCGTGTTCTCGAACTTGTTGTGGCGCTGGCGCATTTCCAGCGTCTTGGCCACGAAGAAGGCCTTGGGGTCCACCGTGGCGCCGAACCGCTTGAGGAACAGCGCATACAGCTTGCGGTCGCCGGTGATGAGCCGCGATTCCAGCAGCGAGGTCTGCACCGTCACGTCGCCGGCCGCCTGGGCCACGCACTCGGCCAGGGTGCGTACGCTGGAGCCGATTTCCAGCCCCGAATCCCAGCAACTGCCGATGAAAGCTTCCAGCTTGCGCTTGAGTTCCGGGTCTTCGTCAGCCACCGTTCCGTCGGGCATCAGCAGCAGCACGTCCAGGTCGGAGTGCGGGAACAACTCACCGCGACCGAACCCGCCCACGGCAATCAGCGCGAACGTGGCGGGGAACCCTGCCTGGACCCACAGCGCCTTGAGCGCGTCGTCGGCGTTGACTGCCAGCCGCTGCAAAAGCGTGTGGATGCCGCGCGTGGAAGCCCCGCTGGACTCCACCGACTTGAGCAGCGCCGCCTTGCGGGCGCGGTAGCCGTCGCGCAGCGTCGCGGACATCAGCCTGCGGCGACGAAGGCAGGCGGCGGCGGGCAACCGGCCGACATGGTCAGCACGTCGTAGCCGGTTTCGGTGACCAGCACCGTGTGCTCCCACTGGGCCGAGAGGGAATGGTCCTTGGTGACGATGGTCCAGCCGTCGCCGCCCAGTTCCTTGATCTCCTTGCGGCCGGCGTTGATCATGGGCTCGATGGTGAAGGTCATGCCGGGCTTGAGCTCTTCCAGCGTGCCGGGCTTGCCGTAGTGCAGCACCTGCGGTTCTTCATGGAAGTTGCGGCCTATGCCGTGGCCGCAGAACTCACGCACCACCGAAAAGCCGTTGCTTTCAGCGAATTTCTGGATGGCGTAGCCGATGTCGCCCAGCCGCACGCCGGGCTTGACGTGCCTGATGCCGTGCCACATGGCCTCGAAGGTGAGGTTGGTCAGGCGTTTGGCCGCGATGGAGACGTCGCCGACCAGGAACATGCGGCTGGTGTCGCCGAACCAGCCGTCCTTGATGACGGTCACGTCCACGTTGACGATGTCGCCCTTTTTCAGCGGCTTTTCATTGGGGATGCCGTGGCAGACCACATGGTTGACCGAAGTGCACAGCGAAGCCGGGTAGGGCGGGTAGCCGGCAGGCTGGTAGCCCAGCGTGGCCGAGGTGGTGCCCTGCAGCTTCATGCATTCGGAAGCCAGCCGGTCGATTTCCTTGGTGGTGATGCCAGGCTTGATGTGGGGCGTGAGGTAGTCCAGGACCTCGGAAGCCAGGCGGCAAGCCACCCGCATGCCTTCAATGCCCGCTGCGTCTTTGTACGTAATGCTCATGGCCCGAATTATCCCACTGGGCGAAATCCCGCGCCTGTAAAATGCCGGGTTTCCACGGGGGCCCCAGTCAGCGGCTCCCGGATGCCCGCCAAACCGGTAGCCCCAGACCACACCAGGCCCCACAGTGACCCTGCACATCACCGAGTTCGAGGGCGGCAATGCCCTCAGCGAGTTCCGAGTCCAGCAACTTCTTCCGCGCCTTGCGGCCATCCACGACCGCATCAGCGGGATTTCTGCCCGTTTCGTGCACCTCGTGGCCAGCGAAGCCGCACCCAACCCGGCGCAAAAACAGCAGCTGGCAGCCCTGTTGACGTATGGAGAGCCTTGGGGCGACCCGCACAAGGGCACAGCCGACGGCACGCTGTTCGTCGTCACGCCCCGGCTGGGCACCGTCTCGCCCTGGGCGTCCAAGGCGACCGATATCGCCCACAACTGCGGACTGGCGCTCAAGCGCGTGGAGCGCATCACCGAATACCGCGTCACGCTCAAGGCGCCGCTGCTGGGCAAGGCCAGCCTGGACGCGGACCAGCGCGCCGCCGTCGCGGCCCTCCTGCATGACCGCATGACCGAAAGCGTGCTGCCCGAGCGCAGCGCTGCGGCAGGCCTGTTCACCGAGCTGCAGGCCGCTCCCATGGAATACGTGGAC
>CALRME020000026.1:0-12302 GCA_943369045.1 Sphingobacterium thalpophilum | reverse complement strand
CTTCGCCCCCTTCCTGCAGAAGGTGCGTGACCTCAAGCCCGACGCTTTGTTCGTGTTCGTGCCGTCGGGCGCAGGCGCTGCGGTGATGAAGCAGTTTGGCGAGCGCGGCATGGACAAGGCCGGCATCAAGCTGATCGGCACCGGCGACGTGACCGACGACGATCAACTCAACGACATGGGCGATGTGGCCCTGGGCGTGGTCACTTCCCATCACTACTCGACGGCTCACCCGTCGGCTGCCAACAAGAAGTTCGTTGAGGCCTTCGGCAAGGCCAACAAGGGCCTGCGCCCCAACTTCATGGCCGTGGGCGGCTATGACGGCATGCGCGTGATCTACGAAGCTCTGAAGAAGAGCGGCGGCAAGGGCGGCGGCGACGGCCTGCTGGCAGCGATGAAGGGGCAAGTGTTTGAAAGCCCGCGCGGCCCGGTGTTCATCGATGCGCAGACCCGCGACATCGTGCAGAACGTCTACCTGCGCAAGGTCGAGAAGAAGGACGGCCAGCTCTACAACGTGGAATTCGACGTGATCAAGGACGTCAAGGACCCCGGCAAGACGAAGTAATTTGAGCCGCCCGCGCCGGGCGGCAGATTCTTATGCTCACCATCCTCTTCGACGGCATTGCCTACGGCATGCTGTTGTTCATCCTGGCCGTCGGCCTGGCGGTGACCATGGGCCTGATGAATTTCATCAACCTGGCCCATGGCGCCTTTGCCATGGTGGGCGGCTACATCACGGTGCTGCTGATGCAGCGCCTGGGTGTGCCTTTCCTGGTCTGCCTGCCGCTGGCCTTCCTGGGCGCGGCGCTGCTGGGCGCGGTGCTCGAGCGCACGCTGTACCGGCCGCTGTACAACAAGCCCCACCTGGACCAGGTGCTGTTCTCCATCGGCCTGGTGTTCATGTCGGTGGCGGCGGTGGACTACTACGCCGGCTCCACGCAGCAGATCATCCAGCTGCCCGAATGGCTCAAGGGCCGCACCGAGCTGGGCACAGGGGCGTGGACGCTGGGCATGGGCCACTACCGCCTGTTCATCATCGCGGTGTGCGCGGCGCTGACCGTGGGCCTGCAGTACATCCTGGGCCGCACGCGCTTTGGCAGCCGGCTGCGCGCCTCGGTCGATGACCAGCGAGTGGCGGCGGGGCTGGGCATCAACGTCAACATCGTGTTCCTCTCCACCTTCGCCTTTGGCTCCGGACTGGCCGGCCTGGGCGGCGCGCTGGGCGCCGAGGTGCTGGGCCTGGACCCGAGCTTCCCCCTGAAATTCATGATCTATTTCCTGATCGTGGTGGCCGTGGGCGGCACGTCCTCGATCACCGGCCCGCTGCTGGCCGCGCTGCTGCTGGGCATTGCCGACGTGGCTGGCAAGTACTACATCCCCAAGATGGGCGCCTTCATCGTCTACGCACTGATGATCGCCATCCTGCTGTGGCGGCCCAACGGCCTGTTCGTGCGGCAAGGGGGCAAGTGATGGACGCACAGAAGACCCTTCTGCGCGCCAGCCGCATCAAGCCCTGGGAGCCGGTGCTGTGGCTGCTGGCGTTTGCCGCGCCCGCCGTGTTCCCTTCACAGGCGCTGATCGTCAACGAGATTGCCATCGTCGCGCTGTTCGCCATTTCGCTGGACCTGGTGCTGGGCTACGGCGGCATCGTCTCGCTGGGCCACGCGGCCTTCTTTGGCCTGGGCGCCTACACCGCGGCGCTGTTCTGCAAGCACGTCATGCCTGACCCGCACCTGGGCCTGCTGGCGGCCATGGGCTTGGCGGCGGTGGTTGGCTTCGTGGCCAGCCTGACGGTGCTGCGGGGCAGTGACCTGACGCGCCTGATGGTGACCCTCGGTGTGGCGCTGCTGCTGGCCGAACTGGCCAACAAGCTGGACTGGCTGACCGGCGGCACCGACGGCATCCAGGGCCTGATGTTCTCGCCGGTGCTGGGCAAGTTCGAGTTCGACCTGGGCGGACAGACCGCGGCTTACTACTCGCTGGCCGTGCTGCTGCTGCTGTTCCTGGTAGCGCGGCGCATCGTGCATTCGCCCTTCGGCGCCACGCTCAAGGCCATCCGCGACAACCGCCTTCGGGCCATGGCCATCGGCATCCCGGTGCACGCGCGGCTGATCACGGTCTACACGATTGCGGCGGCCCTGGCCGGTGCGGCGGGGGCGCTGTTCACCCAGACCTCGGGCTTCGCGTCCATCGACGTGCTGGAGTTCCACCGCTCGGCCGACGTGATGCTGATGCTGGTCATCGGCGGCACGGGCTGGCTGTATGGCGGCGTGGCCGGCGCCATCGTCTTCAAGCTGCTGCAGGACGCGCTCTCCATCGTCACGCCACAGTACTGGACCTTCTGGCTGGGCCTGTTCCTGGTGGTGCTGGTGCTGGTGGGCCGCGAGCGCCTGCTCAAGCCGTGGACGTGGTTTGGCAAGAAGGGCAAGGCATGAGCGACATCGTTCTTTCCTGCCAGGGGCTGGTCAAGAAATTCGGCGGCATCACGGCCACCAGCAACGTCAGCCTGGACCTGCACCGCGGCGCACGCCATGCGCTGATCGGCCCCAACGGCGCCGGCAAGACCACGCTGATCAACCTGCTGACCGGCGTGCTGGACCCGACCGAGGGCCGCATCGAACTGGAAGGCCAGGACGTAACCCACCTGGCGCCGCACCTGCGTGTGGCGCGCGGCATGGTGCGCACTTTCCAGATCAACCAGCTGTTCAACAGCATGACTCCGCTGGAAACCCTGGCGCTCGTGGTTTCACAGCGAAGAGGGCTGGGAAAGCGCATCTGGAGTGCTTTGGGCGCTAGCAAAGATGTAGCGGACCGTTGTACCGGGCTGCTGGAGCAGTTCCGCCTGACCGAGGTGATGGACCAGCCCACGGAGCAGCTGGCCTATGGCAAGCGACGCCTGCTGGAGATCGCCATTGCTCTGGCCTGCGAGCCGCGCGTGCTGCTGCTGGACGAGCCCGTGGCCGGTGTGCCCGCCGGCGAGCGCGAAGAGCTGCTGCAGACCGTGGCTGCCCTGCCGGCGGATGTGTCCATCCTGCTGATCGAGCACGACATGGACCTGGTGTTCAGCTTTGCCAATCGCATGACGGTGCTGGTCAACGGCGCCGTGCTGACCGAGGGCACGCCCGACGAGATCGCCAACGACCCGCAGGTCAAGACGGTCTACCTCGGCCATGGGGAGGAGGCTGTCCATGAGTGAGCTTCTGAAAGTCGACAACCTGAGCGCGGGCTACGGCGAGGCCGTGGTTTTGAACAACGTTTCGCTCACGCTGGGCGAAGGCCAGACACTGGCGCTGCTGGGTCGCAACGGCACGGGCAAGACCACGCTGATCAACACGCTGGCCGGCGCCACGCGCCAGCACGGCGGAACGATCACGCTGGGCGCGGCCGCATTGCACAAGCTGGCCTCGCATGAGCGGGCGGCGGCCGGCATCGGCTGGGTGCCGCAGGAGCGCAACATCTTCAAGTCGCTGACGGTGCACGAGAACCTGACGGCGGTGGAGCGTCCCGGCAAGTGGAATCCGCAGCGCGTCTACGAGATGTTCCCGCGGCTGGCCGAACGCAAGACCAACCTGGGCACACAGCTTTCCGGTGGCGAGCAGCAGATGCTGGCCGTCGGCCGGGCGCTGGTGCTCAACCCCAGGCTGCTGCTGCTGGACGAGCCGCTGGAGGGCCTGGCGCCCATCATCGTGGAAGAGCTGCTGCGGGCCATTCGCCGCATCACGCGTGAAGAGGGCCTGGCCGCCATCATCGTGGAGCAGCATCCGCAGGCCATCCTGGCGATTTCTGATGCGGCCGTGGTGCTGGACCGGGGCACGGTGGTGCATTCGGGCACGGCGCGCGAACTGCGTGAACAGCCGGAGCTGCTGGACCGCTTGCTGGGTGTGGCACGGTGATGCCGAACCGCCGTCATATCCTCGCCCTCGGCGCGGCGCTGCCGTTCGCCGCACAGGCCCAGTCATTTCCGTCTAAGACTTTGAAGATCGTCGTGCCCAACGCGGCCGGCGGTGCGGCCGACATCACCGCCCGTACCGTGGCGCAGAAGATTGCAGGCCCGCTGGGGCAGGCCGTGGTGGTGGACAACAAGCCCAGCGCCGGCGGCGTGGTGGCCGGCGAACTGGTGGCGCGGTCCGAGCCGGACGGCCACACCATGCTGCTGATCAGCAGCGGCACCGCAGTGAGTGCGGCCTTGTTCAAGTCGCAGCCCTTCGATGCCATCAAGGACTTCACGCCGGTTTCGCTGCTGGCCACCTTCGACCTGTGCATCGCCGTGAGCGAGAGCGGCCGCTTCAAGACGCTGGCCGAACTGCTGGCGTACGCGAAGGCCAACCCCGGCAAGCTCAACATCGGCACGCCGCAGATCGGTACGACGCAGCACCTGGCGGCCGAGCTGTTCAAGGCGACGGCCGGCATCGAGGCGCAGATCGTTCCCTTCAACGGCACTCCGCCCATCGTCACGGCCCTGCGCGGTGGCGAACTGGACGCCATGGTCGACATACTGGGCCCGTTGATGCCGCAGTTCAACAGCAAGGCCCTGCGGCCGCTCGCTGTTCTGGGCGCGGCCCGCGCACCCCAACTGCCTGCGGTGCCGGCAGTGAAGGAAGCGGGCGGCCCGCTCGCCAGCTTTAATGTCTCGTCCTGGAACGGCCTGGCGGTTCCGGCGAAGACGCCACCCGACGTTGTGGCCCGCCTGGCCCGCGAGATTCAGGCGGCGCTGGCGCAAGCCGACGTGAAGCAGCGCCTCGCCGAACTCAACCTGACCGCCCAAGGCAGCACGCCAGCCGAAGCCGCCGCCCAACTGGCCGCCGACATGCGGCGCTGGGGCGACGTGATCGCGCGTGCCAAAATTCCCCGGCAGTAAAGGGACGCACCAATGAACATCCAGCACATCGGCCTGATCGGCTACGGCGAAGTCGGCAAGACATTCAGCGCGGGCCTGAAAGCCAAGCCCGGCGTGGCGCGCATGGGCGCGTGGGACCTGAAGTTCGCCGACGTGGCCACGCAAGCCACTGAACATGCGCATGCGGCGCAGGCCGGCGTCACGGCCCACCCGTCGATGCAGGCGCTGTGCGAGGCCAGCGACCTGGTCATCTCGGCGGTGACAGCCTCGAACACACTGGCCGTGGCACGGGAAGCCGCGCAGCACATCCGTCCCGGCAGCCTGTTCCTCGACTTGAATTCGGCCTCGCCGGGCACCAAGCAGCAGGCGGCCGCGCTGATCGATGCCACTGGCGCCTTCTACGTGGAAGCGGGCGTGATGACTTCGGTGCCGCCCTACGGCATCAAGGTGCCCATGCTGCTGGGCGGCGCACAAGCGTCAGCGCTGGCTGAACTGCTCAAGTCCTGGGACATGGACGCCAAAGCCGTCTCCGAAAAGCTGGGGGTGGCCTCGGCCATAAAAATGTGCCGCAGCGTGATGATCAAGGGCCTGGAGGCGCTGGTCATTGAGAGCTACACCACGGCGCGCCAGTACGGCGTGGAAGACCATGTGCTGCCCACACTGGCCGAGACCTTCCCGTCGATCGACTGGGAAAAGCAGGGCGCCTATTTCTTCAGCCGCGTGGTCCAGCACGGCAAGCGCCGGGCCGAGGAGATGCGCGAGGCCGCCAACACGGTGCGGGAAGCGGGCTTTGCCCCTTTCATGGGTGCCGCCATTGCCGACAAGCAGCAGTGGGTGGCTGACCAGGCGCGCGATGGCCTGTTCAAAGGCCTGGCCAAAGACGCCCGCTGGCAGGACTACGCCGACCGCCTGATTGCCGCGCGGCCGGGCAAGGGCTGAGGGCTACTTCGGCAGCAGCAGCTCGCGCGCCAACTGCTGGATCAAAAGCACCACGGCCTTTTGCGTCAGCGTCGCGGGGCGTTGCGAGCTCATGGCGACCATCAGCTTGCTTTTGAGCCCTGTCACGGGCCGCAGCGCAAAAGCTTCCGGCCGGGCGGAGGTGGCTACCGCGTTACGTGAGAGCACCGCGTTGCCCGCACCGTCTTCCACCAGGTCGAGGATGGCCGCCACGCCGTCGATCTCCAGCGCCACGCTGGGGCGCAGGCCGACGGCCGCCATCTCTGTTTCCACCAGCATGCGGATCGCGTTGGGCCGGCTGGGGATGACCAGCGGCAACTTCGCGACGTCGCCCAACGCCACGGGGCGCGGCCGTGCCGCTGCCGCCTTGCCGCCACTGGGTTGCACCAGGTAGAGCTGCTCGTCCAGCAGGGGAGTGAGTTCTACATCGGGGCTGGGGCCGGCATTGAGCAGCAGGGCGATGTCGAGCCGGCCGTTGGCCAGCGACTCGTGCATGCCCACCGACAGGCCTTCGCTGATGGACAGCGTGGCTTCGGGCATGCGCTTTCGAAACTCCCGGATCAGCGGCACGGCCAGCGCCTTGGCCACGCTGGTGGGCAGGCCGATGGCCACGCGGCCGGCCAGGGCGCCGCGGACACGGCCCAGCTCCTCGCGCGCGCGCTCAACCTGGTGCAGGATGCCGCGGCCGTGTTCCAGCAGCAGCTTTCCGGCTTCGGTGGGCGCGGCGCCTCGGCCGTTGCGCGTCAGCAGGTTTTGCCGCAGCTCGACTTCGAGCAGGCGCACCTGGCGGCTCAGCGCGGGCTGGGCCACGTCAAGTGCCACGGCGGCGCGGGTGAAGCTGCCCAGTTCCGCCACGCGGACAAAGTACTCGAGTTGTTTGAGGTCCATTTTGAAATAGCTTGTGACCAATTATGCCGAACTGCTATAGCTGATATCGGCCCTGCGGCCTTCCGCGCAGGGCGGTGCAAGTCCAGAATGGCGGGATGCAAATTCGCGGTATTTCATCCATGGCCACACGGCAGCTGCTGGCCGAACTGGCGGCGGCCTGGCAGGCGCGTTCGGGCGATTCGCTGGAGATGGAATCAGTCGGCGGTGTCGACGCGGCCAAACGCGTTCAGGCCGGTGAGGCCTTCGACGTGGTGGTGCTCGCATCGGACGCGATCGGCAAGCTGGAAGCGTCCGGCCAGGTTGTTGCGGGCAGCCGGGTCGACCTGGTGCATTCGGGCGTGGCGATTGCAGTGAAGGCTGGCGCGGCGCGGCCCGACATCTCCTCGGAAGAGGCGCTGCGCGCCGCGGTGCTGGCGGCGCCCAGTATCGGCTACTCCACCGGCCCCAGCGGCGTCGCGCTGCTCAAGCTGTTCGAGCGCTGGGACATCCTGGGCGAAGTGGGGCAGCGCACCCTGCAGGCGCCCCCGGGCGTGCCGGTGGGCAGCCTCGTGGCGCAAGGCCAGGTGGCACTGGGCTTCCAGCAGCTGAGCGAGCTGATGCACCTGGAAGGCATAGACGTCGTCGGGCCCATGCCCGATGCCGTGCAGATCACCACCACTTTTTCCGCGGGCATTTGCGTTGCATCAAAGCAGGCGGACGCCGTGCAGCGCATGCTGGCCTTCATGGCCTCTGGAGATGCAGCGGCGGTAAAGCAGCGCAACGGCATGGCGCCGGCCTGAGCCGCCCCGCAACATCCATTCAAAACAAGAGGAAGCAAGAGACATGAGCATCATCATCGACTGCCACGGCCACTTCACCACGGCCCCCAAGCAGCTGGAGGCCTGGCGCAACCAGCAGATCGCCGGCATCAAGGACCCGGCCGTCATGCCCAAGGTGGCCGACCTGAAGATCAGCGACGACGAACTGCGTGAAGCGATTGAAACCAACCAGCTGCGCTTGATGAAGGAGCGCGGCAGCGACCTGACGCTGTTCTCGCCCCGCGCCAGCTTCATGGCCCACCACATCGGCGACTTCAATGTGTCGTCGACCTGGGCGGCGATCTGCAACGAGCTGTGCTTCCGGGTGAGCCAGCTGTTCCCCGACCACTTCGTGCCGGTGGCCATGCTGCCCCAGTCGCCCGGCGTGGACCCGAACACCTGCATTCCCGAGCTGGAAAAGTGCGTCAAGGAATACGGCAACGTCGGCATCAACCTCAACCCCGACCCGTCCGGCGGCCACTGGACCAGCCCGCCACTGACCGACAGGCTCTGGTACCCCATCTACGAAAAGATGGTGGAGTACGACCTGCCGGCCATGATCCACGTCAGCACCAGCTGCAACCCGGCTTTTCACACCACCGGTGCGCATTACCTGAACGCCGACACCACGGCCTTCATGCAGCTGATCCAGGGCGACCTGTTCAAGGACTTCCCGACGCTGAAGTTCCTCATCCCCCACGGCGGCGGCGCCGTGCCTTACCACTGGGGCCGGTTCCGCGGCCTGGCGCAGGAAATGAAGAAGCCCCTGCTCAAGGACCACCTGCTCAACAACGTGTTCTTCGACACCTGCGTCTACCACCAGCCGGGCATCAACCTGCTCAACACGGTGATCCCGGTCAAGAACGTGCTGTTCGCCTCGGAGATGATCGGCGCGGTGCGCGGCATCGACCCGGAAACCGGCAACTACTACGACGACACCAAGCGCTACATCGAGGCCTCGACCATCCTGAGCGCCGAGGACAAGCACCAGATCTACGAAGCCAACACGCGCCGGGTGTTCCCGCGCCTGGATGCGCTGCTGAAACAGAAAGGGAAATAAGCATGTTCGAACTCGGCGTTGTCTATCGCAACATCAAGCGCGCGGACCGCGCAGCCACCGACGCAATGGCCAAGCTGGGCTCGGCCACGGTGCACGAAGCCCAGGGCCGTGTCGGCCTGATGAAGACCTACATGCGGCCGATCTACCCCGGTGCGAAAATCTCCGGCACCGCGGTCACCGTGCTGCTGCAGCCCGGCGACAACTGGATGCTGCACGTGGCGGCTGAGCAGATCCAGCCCGGCGACATTGTGGTGGCGGCCTGCACCACCGACAACACCGACGGCTTCTTTGGTGACCTTCTGGCGACCAGCTTCATGGCGCGAGGCGCCCGCGGCCTGATCATCGACGGCGGCTGCCGCGACGTGAAGACCCTGCAGGAAATGGGCTTCCCGGTCTGGAGCCGGGCCATCAGTTCCAAGGGCACCGTCAAGGCCACGCTGGGCTCGGTGAACATCCCCATCGTGTGCGCCGGAATGAGCGTGAGCCCCGGTGACGCCATCGTGGCCGATGACGACGGCATCGTTGTCGTGCCCGCGGGCAACGCCGGCAAGGTGGCCGAGGCCGCTGCCGCGCGTGAATCGTTCGAAGGCGAGAAGCGCGCCAAGCTGGCCTCCGGTGTGCTGGGCCTGGACATGTACAAGATGCGTGAGCCGCTGGAGAAGCTGGGCCTGAAGTATGTCGACTGAGTTCGTCAAAACACCCGGCTGGCTTGATTGGTATTCGGGTCCCAGCAAGCCCAAATTCAAGCTGCCGCCCGGCAGCGTGGACGCGCACTGCCATGTATTCGGCCCCGGCAACGAGTTCCCGTTCGCGCCCGAGCGCAAGTACACGCCCTGCGACGCCAGCAAGGCGCAGCTGTTCGCCCTGCGTGACCACCTGGGTTTCGACAAGAACGTGATCGTGCAGGCCACCTGCCACGGCGCGGACAACAGCGCCTTGCTCGACGCCCTGCGGCACTCGAACGACAAGGCACGCGGCGTCGTCACCGTCAAGCGCAGCGTGACCGACGGGCAGTTGCAGGACATGCACGCGGCCGGGGTGCGCGGGGTGCGCTTCAACTTCGTCAAGCGCCTGGTGGACTTCACGCCCAAGGACGAGCTGATGGAGATCGCCGCCCGCATCGCGCCGCTGGGCTGGCATGTGGTGATTTACTTCGAGGCGGTGGACCTGCCCGAGCTGTGGGATTTCTTCACTGCGCTGCCGACCACAGTGGTGGTGGACCACATGGGGCGGCCCGATGTGGGCCTGCCGGTCGACGGCCCGCAGTTCGAGCTGTTCGTGAAGTTCATGACCGAGTACCCCAATGTGTGGTCCAAGGTCAGCTGCCCGGAGCGGCTCAGTGTTTCAGGGCCGCCCGCATTGAACGGTGAGCAGAACGCCTACCGCGACGTCATTCCGTTTGCGCGCAAGATCGTGGAAACGTTCCCCGACCGCGTGCTGTGGGGCACCGACTGGCCGCATCCCAACCTCAAGGGCCACATGCCCGATGACGGGCTGCTGGTGGACTTCATCCCGCACATCGCCGTGACGCCCGATCTGCAGAAGAAATTGCTGGTGGACAACCCCACCCGCCTGTACTGGAGCTGAACGATGCCTTTGGACAAACCCTACCTGAACGTGCCCGGCACAACCATCTTTGACGCGGAGCAGTCGCGCAAGGGCTACCACCTCAACCAGTTCTGCATGTCGCTGATGAAGGCCGAGAACCGCGCGCGCTTCAAGGCGGACGAGCGTGCCTACCTGGACGAATGGGGCATGAACGAAGAGCAGAAGCAGGCCGTGCTGGCCCGTGACCTGAACCGCTGCATCGCGGCCGGCGGCAACATCTATTTCCTGGCCAAGATCGGCGCCACAGACGGCAAGAGCTTCCAGCAGATGGCAGGCAGCATGACGGGAATGACCGAAGACGAATACCGCAACATGATGATAGGCGGGGGCCGCTCGATCGAGGGCAACCGCTACACCGGGGAGAAAAAATAAATGGCACGCATTACCGCCAGCGTCTTCACCTCGCATGTGCCGGCCATCGGCGCTGCGCTCGACATGGGAAAGTCGGACGAGCCCTACTGGCAGCCGGTGTTCAAGGGCTATGACTATTCGAAGCAATGGCTCAAGGACAACAAGCCCGACGTCATCTTCCTGGTTTTCAACGACCACGCCACCGCCTTCAGCCTGGACATGATCCCGACGTTTGCCATCGGCACGGCCCCGGGCTATGCAGTGGCGGACGAAGGCTGGGGTCCGCGGCCGGTGCCACCCGTGGTGGGCCATGCCGAACTGGCTTCGCACATCGCCCAGTCGGTGATCCAGCAGGACTTTGACCTGACCATCGTCAACAAGATGGACGTGGACCATGGCCTGACGGTGCCGCTGTCGCTGATGTGCGGCCAGCCGCCGCAGTCCGACTTCCGCTGGCCGTGCCCGGTGATCCCGTTCGCTGTGAACGTGGTGCAGTATCCCGTGCCGTCCGGCCAGCGTTGCCTGAACCTGGGCAAGGCCATCCGCAAGGCGGTGGAGAGCTACGACGAGGACCTCAACGTCCAGATCTGGGGCACGGGCGGCATGAGCCACCAGTTGCAGGGCCCGCGCGCCGGCCTCATCAACCGCGAATTCGACACCGCCTTTCTGGACCGCATGATTGCGGACCCCGAAGGGCAGGCTCGTGTTCCCCACATCGACTACGTTCGCGAAGCGGGCAGTGAAGGCATCGAGCTGGTGATGTGGCTGATCGCGCGCGGCGCGATGAGCGACCTGGCGGGCGGCCCGGCCCCCGTGGTCAAGCACCGCTTCTACCATGTGCCGGCATCCAACACGGCCGTGGGCCACCTGATCCTGGAGAACCAATGAGCAAGACCATCAAGGTAGCGCTGGCAGGCGCCGGCGCTTTCGGCATCAAGCACATCGAAGGCATCAACAACATCGACGGTGTTGAGGTCGTTTCGCTGGTCAGCCGCGACCTGGACAAGACGAAGGAAGTTGCCGCGAAGTACGGCATAGCCCACGTGACAACCGACCTGGCCGACAGCCTGGCGCTCAAGGAAGTGGACGCCGTCATCCTGTGCACGCCCACGCAGATGCACGCGGCGCAGGCCATCGCCTGCATGAAGGCCGGCAAGCACGTGCAGGTCGAGATTCCGCTGGCCGACAGCCTCAAGGATGCGCAGGCCGTGGTCGCGATGCAGAAGGAAACCGGCCTGGTGGCCATGTGCGGCCACACGCGCCGCTTCAACCCCAGCCACCAGTACGTGAACAAGAAGATCAAGGCCGGCGAATTCAACATCCAGCAGATGGATGTGCAGACCTATTTCTTCCGCCGTACCAACATGAATGCGCTGGGCCAGCCGCGCAGCTGGACCGACCACCTGCTGTGGCACCACGCCGCGCACACGGTGGACCTGTTTGCCTACCAGTGCGGCAGCCCGATCGTGAAGGCCAATGCCGTGCAGGGCCCCATTCACCCGGCGCTGGGCATTGCCATGGACATGAGCATCCAGCTCAAGGCCGCCAACGGCGCGATCTGCACGCTGTCGCTCTCTTTCAACAACGAAGGCCCGCTGGGCACCTTCTTCCGCTACATCGGCGACACGGCCACCTACATCGCGCGCTATGACGATCTGTTCAATGGCAAGGAAGAGAAGATCGACGTGAGCAAGGTGGACGTGTCCATGAATGGCATCGAGCTGCAGGACCGCGAGTTCTTCGCCGCCATCCGGGAAGGCCGCGAGCCCAACAGCAGTGTGGCCAAGGTGCTGCCCTGCTACGAGGT
>CALRME020000025.1:0-12332 GCA_943369045.1 Sphingobacterium thalpophilum | reverse complement strand
TGACCTGCCCCCTCCCAGCCGTACCAGCCTAAGTGAGAGAAGTCCGTCAACCCAGGAGAATGACGGACATGAAAAAGAGCAGATTCACAGAGGAACAGATGATCGGGTTCATCAAGCAGGCCGAGGCCGGCATGCCGATCAAGGAGCTGTGCCGCAAGGGCGGATTCAGCGATGCCACCTTCTACAAGTGGCGGGCCAAGTACGGCGGCATGGACGTGCCGGACGCCAGGCGATTGCGTGAGCTGGAGGGGGAGAACGCCAAGCTCAAGAAGCTGCTCGCCGAGGCGCACCTGGACATGCACGCGCTCAAGAGCGTTCTGGGGGTAAAGCGCTAGCCCCACAAGCCAAGCGCGAGGCGATCGGCAAGCTGGTGATGGAACACCACCTGTCTGAGCGCCGCGCCTGCAGCCTTGTGGGGCTCTCCCGCGACAGTTACCGCCACCCACCAGAGACCGACCAGATGACTCAAGACCTCACGAGCAAGATCGTCGAGATCGCGCAGGTGCGCCGGCGCTTTGGCTACCGGCGTATCCACGACATGCTGCGCCCGCAGTTTCCCGGTGTTAACCACAAACGCGTGTACCGGCTGTACAGCGAAGCGAACCTTGCCGTGCGTCGGCGCAAGAAGGTCAAGCGGCCCGCTTCTGAGCGTGTGCCGCTGCAGCTGGCCAAGAACGTCAACGAGGTATGGAGCATGGACTTCGTCAGCGACAGCCTGGCCAACGGCCGTCGCATCAAGTTTCTGACGGTGGCCGACGACTTCAGCCACGAGTGCGTGAACATCTCCGTGGACTGGGGCATCTCGGGCCAGTACGTCACACGACTACTTGATCGGGCGGCCATCTTCCGCGGCTACCCGGTGGCGGTGCGTACCGACAATGGCCCGGAGTTCACCAGCAGGGCCTTCATGGCATGGGCGCAAAGCCACGGTGTACGTCACATCCTGATCGAGCCAGGCCGCCCCATGCAGAACGGCTACATCGAGAGCTTCAACGGAAAGTTCAGGGACGAGTTCCTCAACGAGCACTGGTTCGAGACGCTGCACCAGGCCAGAAGCGCCACCGCGATCTGGCGGCAGGACTACAACGAGGTCAGGCCTCACGGCAGCATCGGGCGCATCCCACCGGCCCGGTTCGCCGAGCTGCATCGCCAGCGCGCTGGCGATGCAGCTCGATCCACTTCAACCACCACGCAGATCGATTAATCTTGCAACCCCGGACTTTCTCAATTCCGTTGGTACGGCGGTAGGGGGCAGGTCAAGTGGATCGAGAGCTTGCTCATGCTGCAGTCCTTGGCTGTTATTTGGCTTCTTTGCGCACGCCCTTGAACGGTGTGCCATCTTGCTTCTGGTCCATAAAGCGGCCCGTGCCGGCATCACGCTTGGTCCAGTTCTGATTGATCGGGTTTTGGACCTGAGAGCGATCGCGAACCGCTCCTTTTCTCGCGTTGTCCCCAATGGGGGCGTTCTTAGCCATGGTTATGCTCCTAGAAAGTGTTGCTCGATGGAACGTACTATGCACGAATAATTGCAATATAGCAACGTTTCAGCATTAGAATATGGTTGCGAAGTAGCAACGAGGAGTGCCAATGGCAGCTAACCGCGGACATTTCGATTGCGACGGCTTCTATGAAGCCCTCGATGAAATCCGAAACGCGAAGAAGTTGTCCTGGAAGAAAGTCGCTGATCAAACCAAGGTCAGCGCGTCCACATTGACCCGGATGGGCCAAGGCAAATATCCCGACGCTGATAGCTTGACGATGCTTTCCGCTTGGGCCGGATTAAATCCTGTCGATTTCGTGACTGACCCCGATATGAAGGTTCGGGAAGTTGAGGCGTTGCCAAAAATGATGGCACTCCTACGTGCTGATCCGAAACTGTCTCCGGAAGCCATAGACGCAATCCAGGAAGTTCTAGCTGTCGCATACAGACGCTTCAGTACTACCATTGCTCCTGAGGAGGAGATACGTGGCAGTGACTCTAAGAAGAGGGTTCAAAGCTGAAGCAGATGCCTATGCGAAGGAGTTTCGCGTAGAACTCGGACTTGCTGCTCACCAGCCGCTAGACATGTTCTTGCTGGCGAAGCACCTCGCAATACCCGCGCTACCCCTAAGCTATTTTCAGAACGACTTGGCGGAGCACAGGTATGAACTGCTTACTAAGAGCGCAAAAAGCCCGCTCTCTGCCGTCACGCTGTCCATTGGTCGTGCTCGGCACATCGTCTTCAACGATGCGCACGGGCCGCAACGCCAGCAGAGTGATATGGCGCACGAACTGGCGCATGCAATATTGGATCATTCGCCAGCCATGCTCACGAACGAGTCCGGTGGCAGGCACTACAACAAGGAGCTTGAAGATGAAGCTGCTTGCTTGTCTGGGGTGCTACTCATTCCAAAAGAGGCTGCGATTTCAATACTAGCCAGCAAAAAGCCGGCGGACCTGGTGGTCGCCGAATACAACGTTAGCATTCAAATGATTCGCATGCGACTCCACAAAAGTGGGGCCATGAAAATCATGAAACGTACTAGCTGGGGCGACTAGCACTGGAGGTGCAAAAGCGCCGTTGAGGCAGGGCGCAACTTAGCGACTTCCCAAGATTACTGCGGCAAGGAGGCCTAGGCCAATTGCAACCGCCGGGGAAAGGTCCTTCTTTTCAGATACCACCTCGGCCCCCTTTTGACGCAAAGCCGCCTCGTGACGCTCAGCATAGACAAGAAGCTCGCTTGGAGAGATGCCCAGAAGAAGGGCGATATTCCTCAACTGGATGATGCTGAGTGCCGACTCGCCAGCCTCTAGGCGTGAGTAGGCGGAAGGTGAGAGTCCTAAGGAGACCGCGAAGTCCCCTTGCTTGATCCCGCTCATATCGCGGAGACCGGCAATGGTCTTGCCAACGATGGATGGATAGGAGACAACAGCCTGCATTGATTCGCTTGACATCTTTTGCAATTTTGCATTAAATGCAATTTAGCACTAAGAGCACTGAATGGATCATACCCAAAACATTGACGAACTGGTGGCCGGCACGATTCTTCGTGTCAGTCATGGCCTATATGACCATGTCGGACTGGTTTCCGATAGGTATTTAAATGGTGAGCGAGCGGTGATTTCCGTGTCCGCTGTGTACGGAGGCGTAACAGAAGAGCCTTTTTCGGCATTTTCCGGAGGTCGCACCGTCTACAACGACGGCTACCCGGGAACGCTTGATCCCTATTGGGTCATTTCCCGTGCGCGAGCCGCAGACGCAAAGCGCTATTCCTGGACAAATTTCAACTGTGAGCACTTCGTGAGGGACGCGCACGGTCTCAAAATCGAAAGCCCGCAGCTGAGGGCTTTCGTTGCCATGGGATTTGCACTAGTCCTTGCGCTGGCCGCAGTACGATAAGTACGCTCCAACGGAGGGGGACATGACCGAGTCGTCAAAGCAAGTCGGGATCTGGATTCGGGTTTCGACAGAAGACCAAGTCCGCGGCGAATCCCCAGAGACGCACGAGCGTCGCGCCCGTGCGTATGCGGAATCGCGCGATTGGACAGTGGTGAAGGTGTATCGCCTCGATGCCTGGTCGGGCAAGACGGTCAAGGACACTCCGGAAGCCAAGCAAATGCTCTTGGATGTGCAAAGCGGGCATATCACCGGTCTCATCTTTTCTAAGCTCGCCCGTCTTGCTCGCAACACGAAGGAGCTTCTGGACTTCGCCGACCAGTTTCGGGATGCGAAGGCCGACCTCGTATCGCTTGGCGAAGCCATCGACACCTCTACGCCGGCCGGCCGGCTCTTCTACACGATGGTCGCCGCCATGGCGACTTGGGAGCGCGAGGAGATAGCTGCGCGGGTAGCTGCATCTGTTCCCATACGCGCCCAGATGGGCAAGCCGCTGGGTGGCGCTGCGAGCTTCGGGTACGAATGGAAAGAGCAAAAACTCGTCGTCAACAATCAAGAAGCACCTGTGCGGAAGCTGATGTACGACCTGTTTCTCGAGCACAGGCGCAAGAAGGTGGTTGCGCGCCTGTTGAATGAACGCGGGTATCGCACCAGGAACGGAAGCCCGTTCACGGACACCACGGTGGATAGGTTGCTACGTGATCCGACCGCGAAGGGCACGCGCAGGGCGAACTACACCCAGACCAAGGACCCAAACGGCGCTTGGGAGGTCAAGCCTGAAAGTGATTGGATACTCACGCCGGTGGAGCCCATCGTCAGCATTGAGCTGTGGGACGAAGTCAACGCCATCTTGGATGAGAAGCGAGCGAAAGGGAAACGTCAGACAAAGCCGGTCGCTCATTTGTTCGCTGGAGTTGCTGCCTGTGAATGCGGCGCCAGGATGTATGTGCCGTCCAACTCGCCCAAGTACACGTGCGCCAAATGTAGAAACAAGATTCCCGTACGCGACCTGGAGGCCATCTTCAAGGAGGAACTCCGGGCATTTGTCTTCTCACCAGATGAAATCTTCGGGCATGTGCAGGCCGGTAACGAGAAGGTGCAATCCTTCGAATCTCTCGTTCTGTCCTTGGACGCAGAGCAGAAGAAGCTCACTGGCGAAGCCGACAAGCTGATCGAGCTGTACCAAGCGAGCGTGTTGGACAAAAAGGCGTTTGGTGTCCGGTATGAAAAGCTGCGGATCAGGCTCGAGCAGATTGGGGAGGAGTTGCCGGAGCTTCAAGCCAAGCGGGATGTCCTCAAGATTGCCCTGGCATCCCAGGAAGAGGTGCTTTCAGGTAGCCGGGACTTGGTGGACCGTTGGGATACCTTGCCCCATCCTGAGCGTCGCCAAGTCGTAGAAGCTATTCTTGATAGGGTAGTCGTAGGAAATGGAGAAGTTGAATTCAACTTCCTATATAACCCTGCCGTCGGAAACTCAGTTCACATATGACGGAATAGACATCACCGTTCGCCGTCGCACGTGGATGGTGACTAATGTGTCTTGGGCTTGCCTGCCGGCGTCGCGAAGTCAAAAACACCGCGCTTGTCAGCAATGACGATTGCGCCGCCAACAACCGCCCCGATGATCAGGCCAATCAGGATCGCCGACTTCCAGAATTCCGACTTCCGCCGCTTGCGAATCGCATCGACGATCGGGATGGAGATCAGCATCTCCTCAAACAAATCCACGACCTCTTTCAGATGAGACCGCCGGAGAGCCTCGTACGTCAAATCGAGCCTCTCCCGCTTCTTGCGGGACATAACAATTTGTTCGCTCATCTCCGCAAGTTTGGGTTTGAGCTTCACGTAGTTCGGAAAGGCCTGCTGTACCGTGTCCAAGCCTGCAACTGAGATGAGCTTGTCTAGACGTTCGTGTATGAAATTTATGGCCGAATCGATGGCGTCGTGCCTGGATTTTCTACAATTCTCAATGGCCTCAATCAAGTGCCACTCGACTTTCTTGACGTCGGCCGGATCTGCCTTGTACTGAAGATGCGCATCAACGACCCGCCGTCCAGCATATCGAAGCTCTTTGATCGAAGGCAGAAAAGCTTCGTTCTTGATGCGTTCAACGAGTTTGAGCACCTCTTCAGCGTGCATCCAGTCCTCGATAAAGCGATCGTGCAAGTCCTTGTAGTGTTCAGGGAGCATGGTGTGTGCGAGCAAGAAAAAGCCCCCGTGAGGGGGCTAGTTGGTGAGAGGTTGGTCAGCGTTGAAAGACGAACTTTTTAGCTTCAACCTTCTTGGCGTACTCTTCCATCTGCTTTTTGAACAGACGGTCGGTGGTGACGCGAATGTCTTGCGTATTCGTATTGCCGCGACTGAGGCGAGCAGCAACACGAAGCGCAGCCTCTTCTTGCTTCTCCTCGGAGAAGTAAGTATCCATGCTGGCTGGGAAAGCCAACTGGAGAAGTGCTTGAAAATGCTTCATATTGCCCTCCAGAAAAGTTGCCTAAAAATCGACCCGAACAGCCAGCGCCAGAAGACCGATAAACGGCCTACTGCTTCGGTTAACTGACAGCTCCGGGTGTATTGTACCATGAAACACATATTTCTATGTGTTAACTGCCGCAAAAAAGCTCTCGATCATATCTGATCTTCCTTCGAGAGATAATTTTTTAAAGCAGATTCAACGGGAATCCCGTTGCAGGCAAGCGAATGAATGAGCGTCGCAACCACGGCAATGTGACGGGGAACCTCACCTCTACTACCCTTGTAGTTGGTAATAGTGGTTGGGTGTATGCCCAGGACCGCCGCCAATGTTTTTACTGGCAAACGCGCCTCCTTAAGGGTTCGCTTGAAATCATCATACTGCATCAAGCTCAAATGTACAGACAAAACACATAATTCTGTGTGGGCCAACACATATTATTGTGTGAGAGCAACAAACCCCAGCAAAAGACATAGTATTATGTGGTTTCATTTGCTTGATAGGGTCTTGGGACATCTAGCAGAGCGAAAACGAGCGATCACGCTCGCCAATCGGGGAGCGGCTCCGGTCAATCTTCATTCATTCTTCTCTCAATTTTAATGGTGGTTTAGCAATGAATCTTCAGGGGTTCATCGCGCCGACCATCTGGAAGCGCGCCGGGAACTCGGACCGGCGCGCGGCCCGCGAGATCGTGATGCGGCCGGTTTCCAGCGGCTCGCGCAAGGCTTCCAGGGCGGCGCGCGGGAATTCAGGCATTTCATCCAGGAACAGCACGCCGTGATGGGCCAGCGAAATTTCGCCCGGCCGTGGCGGCGACCCGCCGCCGACCAGGGCCACGGCGCTGGCCGTGTGGTGCGGGCTGCAGGTCGGCCGCGTTGACCATTGCTCCAGCGTGAAGCGCCCGCCCAGGCTGGCAACGGCTGCGCTTTGCAGGGCCTCGTCCAGGCTCATCGGCGGCAGCAGCCCGGCAAAACGCTGGGCCAGCATCGACTTGCCCGACCCGGGCGGCCCGACCAGCAGCAGGCTGTGGCCGCCCGCCGCCGCGATTTCCAGCGCCCGTTTGGCGCCTGACTGGCCCTTCACGTCGGCCAGGTCGGCGTAGTGGGCCACGCCGGACAGCGGCGCCGCGGTCACGCGCGACCAGCCCTGAGAGGGTTCTTCGCCCTGCGCCAGTTCCGGGCGGAACTGCTGCACCACGTCCAGCAGGTGCACCGCCCGGTACACCTGGGCGCCGGGGACCAGCGCCGCCTCTTCGGCATTGCCCGGCGGCAGCACCAGCTTCACCGCTACCTTGCCGGCCTGCAGTGCCAGGCTGGTGGCCAGCGCGCCACGCACTGGCCTCAGCTCGCCCGAGAGTGAGAGCTCACCTGCGAATTCATGCCCAGCCAGCTTGCCCGGGTCGATCTGCCCGGCCGCTGCCAGGATGCCCATGGCGATCGGCAGGTCGAACCGGCCGGAATCCTTGGGCAGGTCGGCCGGGGCCAGGTTCACGACGATCTTCTTGTTGTGGGGGAATTCGAGCCCGCTGTTCTGGATGGCCGAGCGCACCCGTTCGCGGGCTTCCTTGACCTCCACGTCGGCCAGCCCGACCAGCGTGAAGCTGGGCAGTCCATTGGCCAGGTGCACCTCCACGGTGACCGCCGGCGCCTCAAGTCCCAGCAGCGCACGGCTTTGCACCAAAGACAAGCTCATGGAAAAACCCCTCCCCAAACAGGTGCGCACCTATCGCTGGTGCGGAAAAAAAGCCAAGATTGCACCAATAGCGTGCGTTTGCCCCATTAATAACAAGGGCTTCATCACAACGCCCCAGAGTAGGAGGCCGCCTACCTGTTTGCGGAGCTTGTGACTTTTGGCACGCTACCTGCTTAGTCACACGGTCCCTTCCTTCTTTTTTATTGGAGAACCCCGTGCAAATCACAACGACGCAAAAACTTGTTCTCGCCGCCCTGGCCCTCTCGGGTTCGGCTTTTGCCCAGACCCCGGCCCCCGCTGCTGCCAAGGCGCCGGAACCCGACTACACGATCTCCTACAACGTCGGCGCCGTGACCGACTACCGCTACCGCGGCATTTCGCAGTCGCGCAACAAGCCGGCCGTGCAAGGCGGCATCGACTTCGCGCACAAGAGCGGCTTCTACCTGGGCACCTGGGCTTCGACCATCACCTGGATCAAGGACAGCACCGCAGCCCCCAACACCACCAAGGGCCCGCTGGAAGTGGACATCTACGGCGGCTACAAGGGCTCGTTCACCGACGCCCTGTCGTTTGACGTCGGCGGCCTGCAGTACTGGTACGTCAACAACAACATGAAGAACACGGCCGGCTTCGCCAACCCGAACACCTTCGAGCTGTACGGCGCCCTGTCGGCCGGCGTGTTCACGGCCAAGTACTCGCATTCGCTGACCAACCTGTTCGGCACCGTCAACAGCAAGCGCAGCGGCTACTTCGACGTCAGCGCCACCATCGACCTGGGCAACGGCTGGGCCATCGTCCCGCACATCGGCAGCCAGAAGATCAAGAACTTCGCCAGCTACACCGACTACTCGCTGACGGTCACCAAGGACATCGACGGCCTCATCCTGAGCGCTGCCGCCGTCGGCACCAACTGGAAGAGCAAGTTCGGCGCACCGTACACCCTGGCAGGCAGCGGTAGCCGCGACCTGGGCAAGTCGACCATCGTGCTCGGCATCAAGAAGAACTTCTGATCCATCACCCCAAAGGAGAAGAGCAAATGAAACTCGTAACGGCCATCATCAAACCGTTCAAGCTGGACGAAGTGCGTGAAGCACTGTCGGGCATCGGCGTGCAGGGCATCACCGTGACCGAAGTCAAGGGCTTCGGCCGCCAGAAGGGCCACACCGAGCTGTATCGCGGCGCGGAATACGTGGTTGACTTCCTGCCCACGGTCAAGATCGAAGCGGCGGTGGCCGACGAGTTGGTCGATCGCGTGATCGAAGCCGTTGAGGGCGCTGCCCGTACCGGCAAGATCGGCGACGGCAAGATTTTTGTCTACAACCTGGAGCAGGTAGTCCGCATCCGCACCGGTGAAACCGGCAAGGAAGCGCTGTAAAGCACTCACCCAAGAAAAGAGACGAACATGAAGAAACTACTTGCCTCCCTCGCCCTGGGCGTGGGTCTCCTGGTCGGCAGCGCAGCGGTACTGGCCCAGACGCCCGCCGCGGCTCCGGCCGCCTCCGCCGCGGCTGAAGCCAAGCCCGCAGCCGCCGCAGCAGCACCCGCTGCCTCGGCCGCCGCGCCGGCTGCCGCCGCAGCAGCTCCCGCCGCCGCAGCGTCTGCACCTGCAGCGCCCGCGCCGGTCCCCAACAAGGGTGACACCGCCTGGATGACGGCCGCCACGGTGCTCGTGATCCTGATGACCATCCCCGGCCTGGCCCTGTTCTACGGCGGCCTGGTGCGCAGCAAGAACATGCTGTCCGTGCTGATGCAGGTCTTCGTTGTCACCGCCATGATCTACGTGCTGTGGGTCATCTACGGCTACAGCGTGGCCTTCAGCGGTGGCAATGCCTTCATGGGCGGCTTCGACAAGATCTTCCTCAAGGGCATCACACCGGACTCGGTGGCTGCAACCTTCAGCAAGGGTGTCGTGATCCCGGAACTGACGTTCGTTGCTTTCCAGGCCACGTTCGCCGCCATCACCTGCGCACTGATCGTCGGCGCCTTTGCCGAACGCATCAAGTTCTCCGCGGTGCTGCTGTTCTGCGCCATCTGGTTCACCTTCAGCTACCTGCCGGTGGCCCACATGGTCTGGTACTGGGACGGCCCTGACGCGATCACCGACGCCGCTTCGCTGGACAAGGTCACTGCCGCAGCCGGCTGGCTCTGGGCCAAGGGCGCGCTGGACTTCGCTGGCGGCACGGTCGTGCACATCAACGCCGGTATCGCCGGACTGGTGGGTGCCTACGTGATCGGCAAGCGCCTGGGCTACGGCAAGGAATCGCTCACGCCTCACTCCCTGACGCTGACCATGGTTGGTGCCTCGCTGCTGTGGGTGGGCTGGTTCGGTTTCAACGCCGGCTCCAACCTGGAAATCAACGGCGTCGCCGCCCTGGCTTTCGTCAACACCCTGGTGGCTACCGCTGCCGCGACGCTGTCGTGGATCGCCGGTGAAGCGCTGTCCAAGGGCAAGGCCTCGATGCTGGGCGCTGCGTCCGGCGCCGTTGCCGGCCTGGTGGCCATCACCCCGGCTTGCGGCTTCGTCGGCCCGATGGGCGCACTGGTGATCGGCCTGCTGGCCGGCCTGGTCTGCCTGTGGGGTGTCAACGGCCTCAAGCGCATCCTGGGCGCTGACGACTCGCTGGACGTGTTCGGCGTCCACGGCGTCGGCGGTATCCTGGGCGCGCTGCTGACCGGCGTGTTCGCATCGCCTTCGCTCGGCGGCACCGGCATCTATGACTACGTGGCCAACAAGACGGCCGAAGGCTATTCGATCGGCGGCCAGGTCTGGATCCAGTTCCAGGCTGTCCTGACCACCATCATCTGGTCGGCAGTGGTTGCCTTCATCGCCTTCAAGATTGTTGACCTGGTGATCGGCCTGCGCGTCACCGAAGAAGAAGAGCGCGAAGGCCTCGATATCTCGTCGCACGGCGAGACGGCCTACAACCGCTAAGCAAACAAGCAAGAGTCTCCTTTGGATGTTTGGCCCCCGGCAACGGGGGCCATTTTTTTTGTGTGGCCTATATTCGGGAATTGCCCGACAGGGCGCCACATGAAAGCGGGGCAGACATGATCAGGCTGGAATCGGGCGACATGGCCTGCGACATCGTGCCGCAGCTGGGCGGCTGCCTGGCCGGCCTGTGGCGCGCGGGCGTTCCGGTGCTGCGTTCCACACCGGGTGCGCAGCTCGCCACCTCGCGCCAGGCCGGCAGCTACCCCCTGGTGCCGTATTCCAACCGCGTGGCCCACGCCACCCTGCAGTGGCAGGGCACAGCGCATCCGCTGGTCAGGAACAATGCAGCCGAGCCGCACGCCATCCACGGCGTGGGCTGGCAGCGGCCCTGGGAAGTGCTGGAGCAGGACGGGCAGTTCGCCATGCTGTCGTTCGAGCACCGGCCCGATGCCTCCTGGCCATTTGCCTTTGACACCTCGCAGACCTTCCGCCTTTCGCCGCAGGGGCTGGAACTGACGCTCAGCATCACCAACCAGTCGACGCACAGCGCGCCGGCCGGCCTGGGCTGGCATCCGTACTTCGTCAAGCGGGCACAGAGCCACATCGCGTTCACCGCCGCAGGCCGCTGGGAAATGAGCGAGGACAAGCTGCCGACGCAGCGGCTGCCGTCGCCGGGGCTGGACATGGATTGCGCCGGGCTGGACGTCGACCACTGCTTCGACGGCTGGAATGGCCAGGTGCAGCTGCGCGACGAATTGCTGCACACGACCATCACGTCGAACGTGTCGCGGCTGGTGGTGTTCACCAACGGCACGCGCGACTTCATTGCCATCGAACCCGTGAGCCACGTCAACAACGCCATCAACCTGATGCAGGCCGGCGGCGCAAGCGCGCAGGAAGTCGGCCTGACCATCCTCGCACCGGGCGAATCCGCCTCGGTGCAGATGAGCATCACCGTTGAAGGAGCGGCATGAACTGGCAGGCATTCACGGCGCAGGCAGACCAGCTGGGTGAGTCGCCGTTCTGGCATCCAGAAGAAAAGCGGTTGTACTGGGTCGACATTCCCGCGCAGCAGATCCGGCGCAGCGGCACCGCGCTGGGCGAAACCGAAAGCTGGTCCATGCCCATGGAGCCGGGCTGCATCGCCCCGGCAAAGACCGGCGGCCTGGTGATTGCGCTGCGTGATGGCATTTACCGTGCGCGCCAGTGGGGCGGCGAGCTGGCGCTGGTGGAGCGCTTTGGCCATGATCCCAAGACCACGCGCTTCAACGACGGCAAGGCCGACCCGCTGGGGCGGCTGTGGGCTGGCTCCATGTACGAGCCGCGCGACGCGCGCAAGGCACAGCTCTATTCCATCGACTGCCGGCCCGGCAACGGCCAGGGCGGCAAGCCGCTGGTGCAGCTGAAGGCGCAGGACGCCACCATCGCCAACGGCCTGGCCTGGTCGCCCGACGCGGGAACCGTTTACTGGGCCGACACCACCGACCACGTGGTCCACGCCTGGGACTGGGAAGCGGCCAGCGGCGAGATGCGCAGGCATCGCGTGTTCCTGCAGATGCCGGGCAAACCTGCCGGCTGGAAGGCAGGCGATGCAGGCTATGGCGGCCGGCCCGACGGCGCGGCCGTGGACGCCGAAGGCAACTACTGGAGCGCGCAATTCGAGGGCGGGCGGCTGCTGAAGTTTTCGCCGGCCGGCCAGTTGCTGCAGGAGATTGCCGTCCCGGCCCTGTGCCCGACCATGCCCTGCTTTGGCGGCGACGACCTCAAGACCCTGTACCTCACCAGCGCCAGCTACAACCGGTCGCAGGAAGAGCTGCGCAAGTACCCCCTGTCAGGCCGGGTGTTCGAGACGCGGGTCGAT
>CALRME020000024.1:0-12787 GCA_943369045.1 Sphingobacterium thalpophilum | reverse complement strand
TCACGTCGTTGGGCGCGGTGGCCGCGCCCAGCGGCGTGACCTGCAGGCGGATCGTGGGGCCCGGGTCATTGGGCATCTGCACCGTGTACTGGCGGCCGTTGAATTCGTAGGTGACGTTGTAGCCCACGGTGCGGTTTTCGTAGAAGGTCTGCGTTGTGCATTGCTGCATGTTCTGCACCTGCGTGGAGCCACCGCCTTCAATGCGGTTGCCCAGCAGCGCGCCGCCGACCAGGCCCAGCATGGTGGCCGCCGCGCGGCCGCCGCCGTCGCCAATGGCATTGCCCATCGCGCCGCCGGCAATTGCGCCCATCACGGCGCCCGCACCCGAAGGCTGCTGTTGCACGGCCACTGGCTGCTGGCTGCAGACCTGGCGCGGCACGGCAACTTGCTGGATCACGGGGGTGCTGGCCAGTACGCGGCCGACCTCGGGGCCTTGCACCTGGGCGAATGCGGCGCCTGCGGACAGGGCGGCAAGCGCGGAAAAAATGGCGGTTTTCGTAACAATCGTCTGGGTCATGGTGGCCTCAGGTTTCAGGGGGCAATGCATAAATTTTAGGCAGTTGCACCGGGTTTGGTGGTTCTGGTGCGTAAAGCCGCAGTAAATGTGCGTTTACATCGTCCGCGCCATTCCCATTTAACGCGCGAGCACGTCCCAGGATGACGCGTCAAAACCCACTGTCAGGTGCGAGCCCCATTCGACGACCGGGCGCTTGATCACGCTGGCCTGCTCGCGCATCAGGGCCGCGGCGCTGGCCGCATCCGTTACACCTGCCTGCACGGTGGGATCGAGCTTGCGCCAGCTGGTTCCCTTGCGGTTGAGGAGCTTCTCCCAGCCGGCGGTATTTATCCACGCTTCGAGCTGCGGCGGCACGCCCTGCTTTTTGAAATCATGGAACTGGTATTGCACGCCGCGTTCGGTGAGCCAGGCCCGAGCTTTTTTCACGGTGTCGCAGTTGGGGATGCCGTAGAGGGTGATCATCGTCCCATGTTAATCCCGGCCCGCAGGCGACTTGGGCGGCCCGGCGACAATCACGTCCGTATGCAAACACTCCAAGACTGGCTCGCGCATTGCGAGCGCTTGCACCCCAAGGGCATCGACATGGGCCTGGACCGCGTAAAGGCGGTGGCCGACCGCATGGGGTTGCGCTTTGCCTGCCCGGTGATCACCGTTGCCGGCACCAACGGCAAGGGCTCGACCTGCGCCATGCTGGAGGCCATCGCCCTGCAGGCAGGCTGGCGCACCGGGGTCTACACCTCGCCGCACCTGGTGCACTTCGAGGAGCGCTGCCGCATCCACGGCGAAATCGTCAGGCCTGACGAGCTGGTGCCGTACTTCGAGCGGGTCGAGGCGGCGCGCCACGATGTGTCGCTGACCTACTTCGAATTCACCACGCTGGCCATCATGGGCCTGATGGCCGAATCAAAGCTGGACCTGGCCATCCTCGAAGTCGGCCTGGGCGGGCGGCTGGACGCGGTGAACATCATCGACGCCGACTGCGCGGTGATCACCGGCATCGCCATGGACCACATGGAATTCCTGGGCAATGACCGTGAAAGCATTGGCCGCGAGAAGGCCGGCATCATGCGCACCGGCAGGCCGGTGGTGGTGAGCGACCCGCAGCCGCCGCAAAGCGTGCTCGACCACGCACTGGAAATCGGCGCCGACCTGTGGCGGCTGGGCACGGACTTCAATTTTTCAGGCGACAAGCAGCAGTGGGGCTGGGCCGGCCGCGGCCGCCGCTACGCGGGCATGGCCTACCCGGCGCTGCGCGGCGCCAACCAGCTGCTCAACGCTTCGGGCGTGCTGGCCGCGCTGGAAACCCTGCGGGACCGCGTTCCCGTGACGGCGCAGGCGGTGCGCAACGGACTGGCCATGGTGGAGCTGCCCGGGCGCTTCCAGATCGTGCCGGGCCAGCCGGCGCTGGTGCTGGACGTGGCGCACAACCCGCACTCGGTGGCGGCGCTGGCGGCCAACCTGGACGCGATGGGCTTCTTCCCCGTGACGCACGCGGTGTTTGGCGCCATGGCCGACAAGGACCTGGAATCCATGCTCGCAAAGATGGGGCCGCTGGTGGACCGCTGGTACTTCACCGACCTGGCCACGCCGCGTGCGGAAACGGCCGCCGGCCTCATGGCGCGATGGCAGGCGCACGAGAAGCGCAAGGACGTGGGCGGCAGCACCCACGCCGGCCCGATGGCCGCCCTTGCCGCAGCGGTGGCCGCGGCGGACCCCGCTGATAGAATCGTGGTCTTTGGATCGTTCTACACGGTGGGAGGCGTTTTGAAGGACGGGACCCCCCGCCTGACGGCAAAACACCTCGCGAACTGAGCCCAACAGCGACACTTTTCATGGCCCTTTTCAAGTTCCGCAAAGGTGGCGACGACGATTCGCTGGCCACCTCCCATCCGGCCGAAAGCGTCGAGATGATGCGCAGGCGCGCAAAGCACCGGCTGATCGGCGCCGCCGTGCTGGTGCTGGTCGGCGTGGTGGGCTTCCCGCTGCTGTTCGATACCCAGCCCCGGCCGATACCGGTGGACATTCCCATCGACATTCCCGACCGTGCCAAGACCAGGCCGCTGGCGACGCCCGCAGCCGCGCCGGCTTCGCAGGCACCCGTGGTGGCTGCCGTCACCCCGCCTGCTGCGGTTGCTCCTGCTCCTGCTCCCGCGGCGGCTGCCAAGGTGGCCGCATCGGCCAGCCTGTCACCGAAAGAAGAGTTCGTTGCCGCCAAGGCTGAGCCCAAGCCTGCTCCCGTAAAGGCGGAGCCGAAACCGGAGCCCAAGCCGGTGGCCAAGGTCGAACCCAAGCCTGAACCCAAGCCCGTCGCCAAGCCAGATGACGGCGCCCGCGCCAAGGCCTTGCTCGAAGGCAAGGCCGCTGCCGCCGCAGCGCCCGCGCCCGCCGCTGTCGAAGGCCGTTTCGTGGTCCAGGTGGGCGCCTTCGCCGATGCCGACAAAGCACGGGACACACGCCTGAAGGTGGAAAAGGCCGGCCTCAAGACCTACACCCACGTTGCCGAAACGAAAGAGGGCAAGCGCACGCGTGTGCGTGTCGGGCCCTTCACCAGCCGCGCCGAGGCGGACAAGGCAGCCGAGAAGATCAAGGCACTGGATTTGCCGGCTTCCATCCTCACCTTGTAGGGTGGGGTTGCATTGATGGCCGTACTGGACTGGATTTTCCTGGCCGTGCTGTCCGTGTCGCTGGCGCTGGGCGCGTTTCGCGGGCTGGTATACGAAGTGTTGTCGGTACTGGGCTGGATTGCCGCCTTCGTGCTCGCGCAGTGGCTGGCCCCCGACGCGGCCGCGCTGCTGCCGATGGGAAAGATGGCGGAGCCCGTACGCTATGCAGCGGGTTTCGTGCTGGTATTCGTAGCGGCCGCGTTTGCGGCGGGCCTGCTGGCCTGGCTTGTGAAGAAGCTGGTCGAGGCCGTGGGGCTGCGGCCGGTGGACCGCACGCTGGGCGCGGCTTTCGGCCTGGTGCGCGGCGTCGTGCTGCTGCTGGCGGCCGGCGTGGTGATCAACATGACATCGCTCAAAAGCGGGCAGTGGTGGCAGGAGTCAATGGGCGCGTCGGTGGTGACGGCGGCGCTCAGGGGTTTGAAACCGGTATTGCCCGAGCAGTTCGGCCAGTATCTTCCGGGATAGTCTGCCGGCTTAAGTTGTAGAAAGTCTTCTATGTGTGGAATCGTTGGTGTTGTCAGCAATGCCCCAGTCAACCAGCTGATCTATGACGCACTGCTGCTGCTGCAGCACCGCGGCCAGGATGCCGCCGGTATCGTCACGCAGCAGGAACGCAAGTTCTTCATGCACAAGGCCAAGGGCATGGTCAAGGATGTGTTTCGCACCCGCAACATGCGTGCGCTTCCCGGAACCTGCGGGCTCGGGCAGGTGCGCTACCCCACGGCCGGCAACGCCTACAGCGAGGAAGAGGCGCAGCCCTTCTACGTGAACGCGCCGTTCGGCATCGTGCTGGTCCACAACGGCAACCTCACGAACGCGCAGGAGCTCAAGAGCGAGCTTTTCTCCAGCGACCACCCCCACATCAACACCGAGAGCGACTCCGAGGTGCTGCTCAACGTGTTCGCGCACGAGCTTGAAAAGACCACGCGCGGTGTGCCGCTGCAGCCTGACGATGTGTTCGCCGCCGTGAAGAACGTGCACCGCCGTGTGCGCGGCTCCTATGCCGTGATCTCGATGATTGCCGGGCATGGCGTGCTGTCGTTTCGCGACCCGTTCGGCATTCGCCCCCTGTCCATCGGCCGCGGCAAGGACGGCACCTGGATGGTGGCCAGCGAGTCGGTCACGCTCGAAGGCACGGGCCACGAGTTCGTGCGCCACGTGGCGCCGGGCGAGGCGGTCTTCATCGACCTGCAGGGCCAGCTGCATTCGAAGCAGTGCGCCGACAACCCCAAGCTCTATCCCTGCATCTTTGAATACGTCTACCTGGCACGGCCCGACTCGGTGCTTGACGGCATCTCGGTCTACCAGGCGCGGCTGAACCTTGGCGAAACACTGGCCAAGCGGGTGGTCTCCACCGTGCCGCCCAGCGAGATCGACGTGATCATCCCTATCCCCGAATCGAGCCGGCCCAGCGCCACGCAACTGGCGCACCTGCTTGGCATCCCGTACCGCGAAGGCTTCGTCAAGAACCGCTACGTGGGCCGCACCTTCATCATGCCGGGGCAGGGCGTGCGCAAGAAGTCCGTGCGCCAGAAGCTCAACGTGATCGCCAGCGAGTTCAAGGGCCGCAACGTGATGCTGGTGGATGACTCCATCGTGCGCGGCACCACCAGCCGCGAGATCGTGCAGATGGCGCGTGATGCCGGCGCCAAGAAGGTCTACCTGGCCAGTGCTGCGCCGCCGGTGCGCTATCCCAATGTGTACGGCATCGACATGCCCACGTCCAGCGAGCTGGTGGCCCACGGCCGCACCATCGACGAAATCCGCGAATTGATCGGCTGCGATGCGCTGATCTACCAGGACGTGGAAGGCATGAAGCGCGCCATCGGTTCGCTCAACCCCAAGCTCGACGGCTTCGATGCGTCCTGCTTCGACGGCGTCTACATCACAGGCGACATCAACGCCGGCGACATCGCCCGCATCAACGAGGCCCGCATCGGCCAGGAAGACCCGCTGGAGGAAGACACCTCTCGCCTGGCCCTGCCTAATGCCCAGGAAGCCTGAGCCCAGGAAACATGATCAAGAAGCAACTGCCCCCCGGCCTGCACATCGACACGCTGGCCGTGCGTGCCGGCATAGACCCCAGCCAGTACGGCGAAAACAGCGAGGCGCTCTACCTCACCAGCGGCTTCCTGCAGCCCGATGCCGCCACGGCCGCGCGCCGCTTTGCAGGCACCGAGGAAGGCTTTACCTACGGCCGCACCTCCAACCCCACGGTGACTGCGTTCGAGAACCGCCTTGCGGCGCTTGAGGGTACCGAGGCGGCCATCGGTGCGTCCAGCGGCATGGGCGCGATCCTGATGATGGGCATGGGCCTGCTCAAGTCCGGCGACCACGTCATCTGCTCGCGCTCCATGTTCGGCTCGACGATCAACCTGTTCGCCAAGGAATTCGCCAAGTTCGGCGTGCAGACCAGCTTTGTGTCGCAGACCGATGTCGCGGAGTGGCAAGCCGCCGTGCGGCCGACGACGCGCCTGCTGTTTGCCGAGACGCCGACCAACCCGCTGACCGATGTGTGCGACATCAAGGCCCTGGCCGACCTGGCGCACAACGCCGGCGCGCTGCTGGCCGTCGACAATTGTTTCTGCTCCCCTGCGCTGCAGCGGCCGACAGAGTTGGGTGCGGACCTGATCATCCATTCGGGCACCAAGTACCTGGACGGGCAGGGCCGTGTCATGGCCGGCGCTATCTGCGGCTCCTCGAAGCTGGTGGTCGATGTGTTCGGCCCCGTGGTGCGCACCGCCGGCATGGTGCTCTCGCCCTTCAACGCCTGGGTGGTGCTCAAGGGCATGGAAACCCTGCGCATCCGCATGCAGGCGCAAAGTGCCAACGCGCTGGCGGTGGCGAAATGGCTGGAGGCCCATCCTGCCGTCAGCCGCGTCTACTACCCTGGCCTGGCCTCGCACCCGCAGCACGAACTGGCGATGCGCCAGCAGTCGGGCATGGGCGGCGCCGTGGTGTCGTTCGATGTGAAAGGCGCCAGCCCCGAGGCGCTGCGGGCCAATGCCTTCAGCGTGATCGACGGCGCCCAGGTCATCAGCATTGCCACCAACCTGGGCGATACCAAGTCCATCATCACCCACCCTGCGACGACCTCGCATGGGCGCCTCTCCGAAGAGCAGCGGCAGGCCGCCGGCATCGGGCAGGGCCTGATCCGCCTGGCCGTTGGCCTGGAGCACTTTGACGACATCACGGCCGACCTTTCGCGCGGCCTGGACACCCTGTGAAAACAAGAACCCGTTTCGCCCCGTCGCCCACCGGCTTCATCCACCTGGGCAACATCCGCTCGGCGCTGTACCCCTGGGCGTTCGCCCGGTCCACCGGCGGCGTCTTCATCCTGCGCATCGAGGACACCGACGTCGAGCGTTCCTCGCAGGAAGCGGTGGACGTGATCCTTGAAGGCATGTCCTGGCTGGGCCTGGACCATGACGAGGGCCCGTTCTACCAGATGCAGCGCATGGCGCGCTACAAGGAAGTCCTGGCGCAGATGGTCAAGGACGGCCTGGTCTACCCCTGCTACATGAGCGTGGCTGAACTCGATGCGCTGCGCGAAAAGCAGATGGCTGCCAAGGAAAAGCCACGCTACGACGGAACCTGGCGCCCCGCGCCTGGCAAGACCCTGCCGCCGGTGCCGCAAGGTGTGCAGCCCGTGCTGCGCTTCATGAACCCGCAGGGCGGCAGCGTCGTGTGGGATGACAAGGTCAAGGGCCGTATCGAGATCGGCAATGATGAACTCGACGACCTGGTGATCGCGCGGCCCGATGGCACGCCCACCTACAACTTCTGCGTGGTGGTTGACGACATCGACATGGAAATGACGCACGTCATTCGCGGCGATGACCACGTGAACAACACGCCGCGCCAGATCAACATCTTCCGCGCGCTGGGCAAGGAGCCACCGGTCTACGCCCACCTGCCCACGGTGCTCAATGAGCAGGGCGAGAAGATGAGCAAGCGCAGCGGCGCCAAGCCTGTCACGCAATTCCGCGACGAGGGCTTTTTGCCCGACGCGATGGTCAACTACCTCGCGCGCCTGGGCTGGAGCCACGGCGACGACGAGATTTTCAGCCGGGCGCAGTTCCTGGAATGGTTCAACCTGGACCACCTGGGCAAGAGCGCGGCGCAGTTCGACGAGGCCAAGCTGCGCTGGGTCAATGCGCAGCACCTCAAGGCGATGGCCGACGATGCCCTGGCGCCTCTGGTTGCGCAGCAACTTCAAAAACGCGGCATCACGGCGGACGACCGTCTGCCCCGCATCTGCGGCCTGTTCAAGGACCGTTGCGACACCACGGTGGCGCTTGCCGGCTGGGCGGCGAAGTTCTACGCGGACGTGCAGCCGGCAGCCGACGAGAAGGCCCAGCACGTGACAGATGCCGTCAAGCCGGCCGTCGCGCTGCTGGCGGAGAAACTTGCCACGGCAACCTGGGACAAGCCGTCCATCTCTGCCGCCATCAAGGAAGTGCTGGCCGCCCACAGCCTGAAGATGCCGCAACTGGCCATGCCGGTGCGCGTGCTGGTCATGGGAACGGCCCAGACGCCGTCGCTCGATGCGGTGCTGGAACTGTCCACCCGCGAGGCGGTGCTGGGGCGCTTGAAAGCGGCCTGAATTTTCAGGCTATAATTCAAGGCTCGGAAATTGACGGTGCTGCGTAACAGCGGCAACGAAAATTTGGGGGGTATAGCTCAGCTGGGAGAGCGCTTGCATGGCATGCAAGAGGTCATCGGTTCGATCCCGTTTACCTCCACCACCGAAACAGTTCAAGGTTCTGACCCTATCGTCTAGAGGCCTAGGACACCACCCTTTCACGGTGGCTACCGGGGTTCGAATCCCCGTAGGGTCGCCAGATTAACTTCGGTTAATACGGCACAAGCTGTCAACGCTTGGCTGCGAAAGCAGCGAATGTTGGCTACCAGGAGTGGTAGTTCAGTTGGTTAGAATACCGGCCTGTCACGCCGGGGGTCGCGGGTTCGAGTCCCGTCCACTCCGCCAGAAATCGAAGCCCTTGCAGATTCCGTCTGCAGGGGCTTTTTGCTTTCAGGTCCGCGGCGCGGGACCCCGCCAGACTCCCATTTGCCGGAAGGGCCCCGCGCAGGTTGCGGCCCTTGTCCTACAGCGGCGCCATCGGACGGTCCCTAGGATTTGGGCAATACATCACAAAAGGCATCGTCACCCATGCGCGGACCCTTGCGCCATATCGCATTGACAGTCGAGCAGGCCCCATCCGGCGGCTACCACTGGCTGCTGCTCGAGAGCTCAGGGGGGAAGCTGTTTGTGCTGGAAAGGGCATTGCGCGCCAACCCTACTTACCTTCGTGCGCTACAGGAAGGCTTTGAGCACCTGGCCCTGCTGTCGGCCAGCGGCCTGTGCGAGCAGAACGCCAAGCTCAAACCCGGTGCACCGCCCTATCCCCGGGTGGAAGAACAGGAACTGCACCATGCGCTATAGCCGCACCGAATACTCAAAAATCATGTCTGCGCAGCAGGACGTCTCGCGCGCCGAAGGTGATTACAAGCGCTTGCGCGCCGCTTACCTGGACGTGGCAACACGCGAGCCAGATCATGATGTTGCCCTGGCGTTGATCGGTGCAGACATGGACCGCGCCCATGCCCAGCTGCAGTCGCTCATCGGCCTGCCCGAGTTGCCCTTCACACATGAGCCTACGACGGTCCTGCGGCGGCAAGTGGACCGCCGGGAGCAATGAGGCATACATGGCCACCCACCATCCCCACATACCCGCTTCACCGGCTGACCAGCCTGAGCCGCCCAACCCTGCGCGTATGCCCGTGGAGCCTGAGTTTGGCCCCATGCCTGCGCCGGCAGAGCCGGACGAGCTTCGCGCGCAGCCGCCGGCGCTGTAGCATTGGCCCATGAACGGGTCATCGCGCGAACCATCCATGTCGTTGCACGCATCGTCGGTGCCGGCCCAGCCCGTCGTGCCTTCGCAGCCCAAACCCCAGAACCCCGAACCCAGGCATCCGGCGCCTGATCCGGAAAAAGGCCGCGTGCCTCCCGTGACCGAGCCGGGCAGGCCCGAGCACCCCAGCCAGCCCGCCTGACACGCCTCTAGTGAGGCCCGGCCGGGTCGCCGAGCAGGGCCTGAGTGCCCTCATCGAGACCGGTGACGGGCGTAGCCCTGGCCAGTGCCATCCACACACCGAAGGGCAGGCCCGTGCAGGGCTTGCGTGGCGCTGCCCGGGCGACCGCGAGGCGGCCGTCCTGAAGAATCATCACACCGCAATCGGCCGGTATTTCCTCGGCCTGGGCGATCGGCCGGCCGCGCGCGTCGCAGCCCAGCACGTACCAGCATTCGCCCAGGTCCAGGTAGGCTGCCCGCTTGCCGGGCTGTCGCAGGTCGCCCAGCAAGTCTGCACGCCTGACTTTCACTTCATGGACGATGGGCTCCACGTAAGCCTGGACCGAGGTGTGGCGGATCGAGAAGACATCGGGTTTGGCCACACACCAGCGCAAGGGCCGGCCAGGCGCGTCGTGCGGCACCTGGGCCCGCAGCGCCAGGCCGCGCCACGCGATGCGTCCGGCCCGCAGCATCTCCACTGCCACCCGCTCCACCAGCGCCTCGTGCGCCGACAGCGATGCGCGGTTGCGCGCCAGGCTGGCTGCGATTGCCTGCACGCCCGCCTCAGTCACGCGAAGTGTTTCGTGCCCCAGTTCCGTGCGCACCCGCTCCAACAGGCCCAGGGCCAGCAGTTCGATTTCAACAAGGTCCTGGCAGGGCCAGCCGGCCGAGCGGTAGGTCTCGCGCAGGCGGCGCGTGTGGGCCCGCGTCAGCGCGGGCTGCGCCTCACTGCGCGAGGACGAATTCGAAGCTGGCATCCTTGCGGTCGCCGGACCAGTCTTTGAAGGCGGCTTCGCGAGCCATGGTGGTGAACAGGTCCCAGCGTCCGGTTGCGCCGCCCAATGTGGGCTCAAGGGTCGACTGACGCTGGGCTTCCTCTTCGGCCTTCGCGGCCAGCCAGGCCGGCACCACCTTGTCGGCGCCGCCCAGCAGGCGCTCCAGCATTTCGCGGTAGGCCGCCACCATCGCGGTTTTCTGTTCGTTGCTGGCGCCGGAGAGCTCAAGATTGATGTGGTAAGTCATGCCGCCAGTTTATCCGGCCAGGTCCCGGTAGGCACGGTCCCACATCGCGTGGTGGTAACGGACTATGCAGCCCGGGCGCCAGCCCTGTGAGCATCGCGGCCATGACGACCAGGGCCTATTACGGAATTACCGCGCTTCGCTACTCGGGCGGAGCCATCACTGAAGCGATGATGGGGCTGGTCGATGGCGCGCCCGGGCACTGGGAACTGCAACCCGCGCCCACGCGCCTGATCGAGGTGGTCAACCGCCTGCTCGAGGGCGACACGGTTGTGCCGTTGTTTCGCGACGGGAAAGGCGGCTTTATTCCGGGGCCGCAGGTCAAGGTCGATGTCTTGCCCGGCGGTGCCGAAACGCTGGCACAGGAAGGCGAGGCACCGGCCGGCGCCGGCCTTGCCGACCTGCCGAGGTTCTAGGGCCTTTTCCCCAGGGAAAGCAGGCCCGTTGAAAGCGCCGTGCCGCAAACGATGACGGCGCCACACACCACCATCCATGCGGTGACGGCCTCGCCCAGGAAGAGCGCGCCGTAGAACAGCGCAAACACGGGCAGCACGAAGGTCACCGCCAGAGCCCGCGCCGGGCCGGCCTGTTCGATCAGCTTGAAATACAGCACGTAGGCCACGCCCGTGCACAACACACCCACAGCCATCACAGCCAGCCAGGCCTGCAGGCCTGGCATCTTCGCCGGCGCCAGCCAGAGCGCAGGCAGGGCCAATGCCAGCGTGGCACCGGCCTGGCTGCCTGCGGCCGTCATCAGCGGCGGCAGCCCCGCCAGGTGCCGCTTGGTGGCGTTGGCGGCGATGCCGTAGCAGACGCAGGCGCCCAGGCAGGCCAGCACGCCCCAGGCCGGCGCGATGCCGGCGGCGTCGGGCTTGAAGCTGGCCTTGTCCCAGGCCAGCATCGCCACGCCCGCAAAGCCGACGGCCAGGCCCAGCAGGCGCGACGAGGTGGGCCGGTCCTTCAGCCAGAGCCAGGCGATGAGCGCGCCGAACAGCGGCGCCGTGGCATTGAGGATGGCCGACAGGCCCGTGGTGATGGACAGCAGCGCGAAGCAGTACAGCGCAAACGGCAGGCCGGAATTGAGCACGCCGATCACGAAAATCTTTTTCCAGTGAACGCGCAGTTGCGGCATCAGCCCGCGCCACCACACCAGGGGCAGGAGAAACGCGGCCGCGACGGCGACCCGCATGGCGGCGGCGGGCAACGGCCCGAAATCGGGGATGGCCATGCGCATGAACATGAAGGAAGCGCCCCAGATGGCGGCGAGCAGGAGGAAATCGATGGCGCTGGCAAGGGTCATGGTGAGCGAGTGTGGCGGCTTGAAGCTTCACGGATGGCCCTGGCATCCATGAAGTTTTCGCTGGCCATTGATGCGGCAATCAGATCAATGCACCCTCGAGCTGGAGAAGTGCGCTCTTGCGCTCCAGGCCACCGGCATAGCCTGTGAGCGAGCCATCCGAGCCCAGCACGCGGTGGCAGGGCACGACGATGCTCACCGGGTTGCGGCCGACGGCGGCGCCTACCGCGCGCACAGCCGATGGCTTGCCGATGCGGCCGCTGAGGTCGCCGTAGCTCGTCGTGGCGCCGCTGGGGATCTTCAGCAACGCAGCCCACACCGATTGCTGGAAGGCCGTGCCGCCATGCAGGTCCAGCGGCAGGTCGAAGTCGCTGCGCTTTCCGGCGAAGTATTCGTCCAGCTGCCTGATGGCCTTGACCAGCACCGGGTGCTTCGTGGCCTGCGGCCAGCCCGTGGTATCGGGCATGTGGCGCTGGCCTTCGAACCAGACACCCGCGAGCCCCTTGTCGGTGGCGGCCACAAGCATGGGCCCAAGCGGGCTGGCGTAGTGGGTCTGCACGAGGGAGGGATCGAATTTCATGATGTTTCCTTAATCGGCTTTGCCTTCTTCACCGGCTGCGGCATGGCGCTCCAGGCGCGGATGACGGCGTAGCTGCGCCAGGGCTTCCAGGCCTGCGACGCGGCTTCGGCCTCACGGGCGGGGTTCCTGGCCTCCATCACGCCCAGCGCCTTGTGCAGGGCCACGTCGCCTGCGGGAAAGGCGTCGGGCCAGCGCAGGGCTCGCATGGCGATGTACTGCGCAGTCCAGTCACCGATGCCCGGCAGCTGCTTGAGTTGCTCCATCGTGGCGTGCACGTCGGCGCCGCCGTGCAGCTGCAGCCGTTTGTCCGCCACGGCCTGCGCAATGGCGACGATGGCGGCCTGCCGCTGCTTGACGATGCCCAGCTGGCCCAGTGCGTCGCCGCTGGCCTGCGCCAGCACGGCCGGCGCGGGGAACAGGCGCGTCAGCTGCGGGAAGGGCGTTTCGATGACCGTGCCGAAGCGGTCCACCATCCGCTGCGCCAGGGTGCGCGCGGCGGCCACCGTAATCTGCTGGCCCAGCACGGCGCGCACTGCCAGCTCGTAACCGCTCATGGCGCCGGGCACGCGCAGGCCGTCACCGTCCGGGAACCGTTCATGCAGCACGGCGTTGATGGCCTGCGGGTCGGCATCCAGG
>CALRME020000023.1:0-13175 GCA_943369045.1 Sphingobacterium thalpophilum | reverse complement strand
AAGTGTTCCACAGGCCCATGTTGGCATTGGAGCCATTGGCGTAGGTGTAGCCGCCCGACTGGGTGGCGCGGCCCGCGGTGGTGTGCGCGTAGTTGCTCGACGTGTAGCAGGTCGCAGGCGGCTGGGTGGTGCCCGTGGTGGTGCCGGTGGCGGCCGCGGATACTGCGCCCTCGACGCCGTTCGCGTCCGCAGCCTTGACCGTCCAGCTGTACTGCGTCGCCGCAGCCAGGCCGGTGTCGGTGTAGTTGGTCGCGCTCACAGGCAGTGCGTTGGTCTTGTTGCTGTTGCGGTACACGTTGTAGCTGGCAGCACCGCTCACTGCATTCCAGGTGATCTTCATGCTGGTCGTGGTGGCGTTGGACGTGACAACTCCGGTGGGCGCAGCCAGTGTGGTCGTGCCGCCGCCACCGCCGCCGGAGCCAGAGCCCGACGAAACACGGTCGACCATCGCCTTGATGGCTGCCATCTGCGGGCCGGCCTTCTGGGCGAAGGTGGTGCCGTACCAGCCGATCCAGTCCCAGCAGGCGTTGGCGTTGGCCAGCGAACCGCTTGCCGACGTGCTGCGGCTGGTGTTGTCGATCTTGGTCTGCGGGAACAGCACGATGATGCTGTTGGTGTCGGCCCAGCGGCTGTAGCCGGTGTTCTTGACGAACTTGTCGCCGATCTTGTCGGTGCTCTGCTGGCAGCCGTGCAGCGCCACGTGCACCTTGCACTGCGAGCCGCTGGCGCAATTGGCGGGCACGTAGGCCCAGCCGGTCGCGGCCATGCCGGGGTTGGTGGTGAACTGGGTCTGGTTGAACTCGATGTAGTTGCCGGCGGCCGGGGCGTTGTTGCGGGCGTTGAGCGTGCCGTAGAACTGCGTCAGTACCGCCTTGGCGCCGTCGTAGCTGCAGTTGCTGATGTAGGGCGACGCAGCGCTCCCGCAGCCGTTGTTCCCCGTGGAGTCGAAGTCGGTCGGAAAGGTGTGTGAGGCGCCGCTTTGAACCACGTGCTGCATGTTGGCCGCTGTGACACCGTTGTTGGTGTACTGCGTCTTCAGGGCCGTGACGGGGTTCTGGCCCACCGTGGTGTCGCTGGTGCCCACGAAGAGAAAGACCTTCTGGCTGGCGATGTTGGACTTGTTGTCGATGGCGCCGCTGCTGCTGTAACTGTTCATGCTGTTCTGCATGTTGGTCTGCTGCGTGCTGCTGATGCTGGCGTTGTACATGCAGGCCGTGTAGTTGCTCAGGCCGGCACACATGTAGGGGCCCGCCGCGAACACGCCCACCCCCTTGAACAGCGACGAATAGGCGATGCCCAGCTGGTTGGCCATGAAGCCGCCCGAGGACAGGCCCGACACCGTGGTCTTGCTGGTGTCCACGTTGTAGGCGCCGAGATTGACTGCGGCATGGGCGCCGCCGGCTGCCAGGGCAGCGGCAACGGCGAAGGTGCGAAGGAACTTGAACGTCATTTTGTGAGTGTCTCCAGTGTGGTTGGGCAAAAAGCAACCCCTGCCCCGGTGTGTCCCGGGGTTTCTCATCTAACGGATCAAAAAGAGGGGCGGCCGCCCCTGTGGAAACGGTCTACCGCTTGTTGCGGATCGGCACGTTCATTTCCGACGGCTTGATTTCCTTCACGAGGTGAAGGTCGGCCATCGCGCCCTGCCTTGCGCCGGGCGCCACGCGGAAGTGGTACATCGACTGCATGGCCTGGTGATCTTCCTTGCGGAAGGTCATCATTCCCTTGGGCGTGTCGAAGCTCATGCCTTCCATCGCGGTGATCAGTTTTTCGGTGCTGGTGTCACCGTTGGTTTTCTTCAGCGCCGTGACCAGGGCCATTGCCGAAGAAAAGCCGCCGGCCGTGAAGAAGTCCGGTGGGCTCTTGTACTTGGTGTAGTGGTTGGTCACGAGCCAGAGATTAGCCTGGTTCTTGGAGAAGCCGTAGTAGTAGTAGCTGGCGCCTTCCATGCCCGGGAACTGGTTGTAGGCCACCATGGCCGGCAGGATGTTGCCGCCGGTGGCGATCTCGATGCCGTAGCGCTTGAGGTCCAGGTCGGCGATCTTGAACGGGTTGCCCGCACCGGCCCACACGATCCAGATCACCTTGCGGCCCGGCTCGTTCTTGAGCTTGTCGATCAGGCGCTGCGCACCGGCGGTGAAGTCGGTCGTGGCGGCGGGCAGGTACTCTTCGTGCACGATCTTGGCCGTCTTGACAGACTCCTTGAAAGCCTTCACGCCGTCACGGCCGAAAGCGTAGTCCTGGGCCAGCGTCGCAATGGTCACACCCGGCTTGTCCAGCGCCACGGCATTGGATATCGCGTCCTGCGAGCTGTTGCGGCCGGTCCGGAAGATGTACTTGTTCCACTTGTCGCCGGTGATCGAATCGGCGACTGCGGGCTCGACCATCAGGATCTTCTTGTATTCCTCGGCGACCGGCAGCAGGGCCAGCGCGACGCCCGACGACGTCGGGCCGATGGCCAGGTCGACCTTGTCGTCGGAATAGGCGGTGGCCAACAGCGACTTGCCCAGGTCGGGCTTGCCCTGGTCGTCTTTTTCGATCACGGTGATCTTGCGGCCGTTGACCATCATGGTGCCGCCCGTGGCGTATTCCAGGCCCATCATCAGGCCCGTCTGGGTCTGCTTGCCATATGCTTCCAGCGGGCCCGTGCGGCTGTAAACGTGGGCAATCTTGATGTCCTTGGCCTGGCCGAAGGCAATGGAGGTGGACAAAGTGGTGGCGGCAAGCGCGGCGAGCGCAACCCATGTGCGACGGTGCATTGAATGTCTCCTAATGTTATGACTGCAAGCTATCGCGTGACTTAATGCACGCTTCGTGCCATACGGCAAGTCCTTGATTTCAAAAGGATTTTTAACAAGCCGATACACGAATGTCTGATCTTCAGACACTTGATCATGCCTGAAAGTCAAACAACTGTCTGATTTTCAGGCATTAAGTCGAGCCGCTCGTAGAGCTTGGCACGAGAGATTCCCAGCAGTTTCGCAGCCGCCACCTTGTTGCCTCCGGTCGCCAGCATGGCCGCTTCAATGGCTTTTTGTTCCACCGCCGCGATCTGTTCGGCCAGCGGCCGCAGCAGCGCGTCAGCCGCGGCGCGGTGGCCTTCCGCAGTCACCTGGGGCGGCGGCGCCACAGGCTCGATGCGCTGGATGCCGGCCTCGCGCAGCACCTCCTCCAGGTGCTCGATCTCGATGTGCTGCGAGTCGCTGCGCATGGCCGCCTGCTCGATCACATTGCGCAGCTCGCGGATGTTGCCGCGCCAGGTCTGGGCCGACAGCAGCGCGATGGCGCCGGCGCTGAGCTCCGGCGGGGCCGAGCCGCTGCGCAGCGCCATGTCTTCGCCCAGCACGTCCACCAGCGCCGGAATGTCGGCGCGGCGTTCCCGCAGCGGCGGCACCCGGATCGGCAGCACGTTGAGCCGGTAATACAGGTCCTCGCGGAACTTGCCCTCGCGCACCAGGGCGCCCAGGTCCCGCGAGGTCGCGGCAATCACCCGGGCGTCAAAGGCGATCACCTTGTTGGAGCCCAGGGCCTCGATCTCGCCCTCCTGCAAGGCGCGCAGCAGCTTGGGCTGCAGGCTTTGCGGCATGTCCCCGATTTCGTCAAGGAACAAGGTGCCGCCATCAGCCAGCTTGAACTTGCCCTCGCGCCCCTTGCGGTCGGCGCCGGTGAAGGCACCTGGTGCCACGCCGAAGAACTCCGCCTCCAGCAGCGTATCGGGCACGGCCGCGATGTTGATGCTGACCAGCGGGCCGGCCGCGCGGCTGGACGCCGCGTGGATCGCATGGGCCAGCAGTTCCTTGCCGGTACCTGTCTCGCCCAGCAGCAGCACCGGGCTGGTGGACAGGCCGGCGCGCCGCGCCTGGCGCTTGACCTCCACCGCCGCAGCGCTGCCGCCGACAAAGCTGGCCAGCGTGTACTTGGTGCGGCGCTGGCTGGCCAGTTCGCGCCGGGCATCGTCCAGGTCACGCTGCAGGTGCGCGAACTTGTGGATCAGCGGCTGCAGCGTGGTTTCCGGATGATCGAACAGCACGATGCCGATGGCACCGATCACATCGCCACTGGCCTCGTCACGCAGCGGGATGCGGCTGACAACGAAAGTGCCGGCGCGGTTGGTGAGCAGGTCGATCAGGACCGCCTGCCCGGTTTCGAGTACCCGGCGCATCAGCGTGTTGGGCACCACGTCCTCGACCATGTGGCCCAGAAACTGGTCCACCGACGAAAAGCCCAGCGCCGGCAGGCATCGCTTGTATCCGTCGTTGAGCCAGACGATGCGGCCCGTACGGTCCACCAGGAACATGCCCTGCGCCACGCTGGAGAACAGCTCGAACATGGAGCGCGCGGCCAGCGCCAGGATGCTCTGCCCGTCGAGGGGCAATGTCTGGGGCTGGGTTTCGCGTGCGGGCATGGCCCGAATGCTAGCGTGCGCGCGGCCCCAGCCCTGCACGCGTTTGTGCGGGTTTGTCCGGAGTTCCGGCCACCCGGCTGACAGCGGATCGACAGTTGGCGCCGCCACCATCTTTGGTACTACTCCAAGGAGACACTTCCATGCGCAGAGACACCTTCCTCAAATCCATGGCGGCGCTGGCCGCGGCCGGCGCCCTGCCGATGCCAGCACATGCCGCACCGGCCATCAAGATGATGCTGCCGGCCAACCCCGGCGGCGGCTGGGACACCACCGGCCGCGCGCTCGGCAGGGCGCTGCAGGACGCGAAAGTGGCCGACAGCGTTACCTATGAGAACAAGGGCGGCGCCGCCGGCATCATCGGACTGGCGCAGTTCGTCAACGCGGCCAAGGGCGACCCCAACGCCATGATGATGATGGGCGCGGTGATGCTGGGCGGCATCATCGGCGGCAAATCGCCGGTACAACTGAACCAGTGCACCCCGATCGCCCGCCTGACCAGCGAGTACAACGTGTTCGTGGTCCCGGCTGCATCACCGCTCAAGACCATGAAAGACGTCGTTGCGCAGTTGAAGAAAGACCCGGCCAGCGTAAAGTGGGGCGGCGGCTCGCGCGGCTCCACCGAGCACATCGCGGCCTGCATGCTGGCCCGCAATGTGGGCGTGGACCCGAAGAAGGTGAACTACGTGGCCTTCCGCGGCGGCGGCGAAGCGGTGGCCGCCATCCTGGGCAACAACGTTACGGTGGGCGGCAGCGGCTACAGCGAATTCGCCGAGCACATCACCTCGGGCAAGATGCGCCCGATTGCAGTCACCTCGCAAAAGCGCCTGCCCGGCATCAACGTGCCCACCATGAAGGAACAGGGCTTTGACGTGATCCTGGGCAACTGGCGCGGCGTGTACGGCGCGCCAGGCATCAGCGCCGACGAGCGTGCGGCGCTGACGGCCATGGTGGTGGCGGCCACTCGTTCCAAGGCGTGGCAGGAAGCGCTGGGCAAGAACGACTGGACGCCGGCCGTGATGACGGGCAAGGAATTCGACGAGTTCGTCGAGTACGAGTTCTCCAGCCTGCGCGCCATCATGTACCTCTCGGGCATGGTCTGAGCGCAGCGCCAGGCGTGCGGTCCTAGCCGTGCACCTGGCGGCTGTCCTTCGGCGCCTGGGCGCGATCGTTCATGCCGTAGTCGCGCACCACGCCGGCAATACGCAGGCGGTAGTCGCGAAACACGCCGCCGCGACCGGCAGACTCGGCATCGCGGTGCGCCTCGACCTGGCGCCACTGCGCCACGGCCTCCTCGTCGCGCCAGAAAGAGAGCGACAGCAATTTCTCCGGATCGACCAGGCTCTGGAAGCGTTCGATGGAAATGAAACCGTCGATGTCCGCCAGGCGCGGCTTGAGCGATGCGGCGATTTCCAGGTAAGGCTGGCGGCCGCCTTCCGCTGGCCACACTTCGAAGATGACGGCGATCATTGCGCTGCTCCTGTGATGTCGTGAAAAACGGGAAGGTGGCCGTTGGCCGAGGGCCGGTAAGTCCATGCGATCTTGCCTGCCTCCAGCGCCGGCCTGGCGGCAAGCAGGACTTCAATGGCCGATGCGGCAATCGCCTGCGCCAGGTGCTGACCCGGGCAGGCGTGCCGGCCATGGCCAAAGCCCAGCGTCCTGCGCTGCGTGCGGTGCAAGCGGAACTCGTCGGGGTCCGGATTGAGTTGCGGGTCGCGGTTCGCCGCGGCCAGCACAAGCAGCACGGCGTCGCCTGCGCTCAGTTCCTGCCCGCACAGCGTGAGGTCCTGCGCCGCGAAGCGCCGCGTGTTGTGCGTCGGCGGGTCGTGCCGCCCCACTTCCTCCACCATGTGCGCGACCAGCTCAGGCGAACCTGCAACTTCGCGCTGCAGGCCTGCATGCGTGGCCAGTGCGACGATGCTGTTGCCCACAAGGCCGGCCGTCGCTTCGTAGGTCTGCGACAGCAGCCCCACCAGGTTCGCGAGGATCGCGCCGGCATCGTCCCAGCCCGCAGCGGCAGCCTCTGCCTGCACAAGGCCGACGATGCTGCCCTGCCCTGCCGCGCAATCACTCACAAGCCGCCGGAAGCGCTCCAGCAGTTCCTGAGCAGCAACGCTGGCAGCGGCCAGTTGCGCGGGGGTGCTCAGTGGCGACAGGCAGGCCACGAAGTCCGCGACCCAGGCCGTCACCTGCGGCTGTTCGGCAGCGGGAAAGCCCAGCAAGTCCGCCGTCACGGACACGGGCACCTGGAAAGCCCAGCGGTTCAGGCAGGCCGCGCGGCCGGCATCCAACGGCACCGACGCCGCCACGGCCAGAGCCCGCGCCCGGATGTGCGACTTGTCCGTCGAAGCCAGCACGCGCTGCAGCACTGCCTTGGGCGCGGTGTGCGGCCTGCCTTCGTTCATGCGCATCAGCCGCGCGAATATCTCGCCGGCCGCGGCACCGGCTAAAGTCCCGGGTACCGGCTCCGCCAGCGGCCGCACGCGCATGGCCGGGTGCTCAAGCACCCTGGAAACGGCGGCAGCGCCGGCGGCAACCCACAGGCGCAGGCGTTCGTCATAAAGCAGTTCCGGCCCATTGACCAGGCTCCTGTAGTAAGGCCACGGACACGGGTGGACCACCGCCTGCAGCGCATCGGCAGGTGGGCTCATCAGATGTCTTTCATTTGTCATGGCGCGAAGTATTGGCGATGCAAAAGCCTCTCACTTCGTCTACGATAAAACAATGATCGCAGAAAACGCCGATACCTCGATTGCCCGGATTGCCGCCGCCATCGCCGAGCCCGCACGCACCCGCATGCTGTGCTGCCTGCTCGACGGCCATGCCCGCACCAGCACGGAGCTGGCGGTGGTGGGCGAGGTCAGCCCATCGACCGCCAGCGTCCACCTGGCCAGGCTCAAGGAGCAGCAACTGGTCAGTGTGCTGGCCCAGGGCAAGCACCGCTACTACAGCCTGGCCGGCCCGCATGTGGCGGCCGCGCTGGAGGCGCTGCAGGTGCTGGGCGGCGCGGCTGCCGGCAACTTCAAGCCCAACACCCCGGTGCGGCTGCGCACTGCACGCACCTGCTACGACCACATGGCCGGTGAAGTGGCGGTGCTAATGCACGACCACTTCGTGAGGAAGGCCTGGCTCGCGCCCCATTCTGGTGATGCCAAGTCCTACGACCTGACCCAGGAGGGCGAAGACGCGCTTGACGCGCTGGGCCTGGACATCACCCTGGCGCGTACCCAGCGCCGCCGCTTTGCCTGCGCCTGCCTGGACTGGAGCGAACGCAGGCCGCACCTTGGCGGTGCGCTCGGCGCGGCGCTTCTCAAAACATCACTCAAGCGCAAATGGGTGACGCAGGACCTGGACAGCCGCGCGCTGCAAGTCACCCGGCTGGGCGAGCGCGAGTTGCGCGCGCGCTTCACGGCCTGAGAATATTTAACGGAACACAAGCGTACCGTTACGAATTTGCATGCTCTGGGACACCGCTTGCCCTCACCATTGCGGGCATGGCACAACTTCGAGCAGCGCTGACCAGCATGGACGGCATCACCGCCCAGGAAAAAGCGCAGATCGAACAACGCTTCATGAGCCGGCTTGAATCCGGCCTGGGCGGCGCGCAAGCCGCCTGCAGCGCTTACCTGGACTGGCTGCAGTTCAACGGCACGCCGGGCCTGGATGTCGATTCGCTGACCCGGGTGATCCGCTGGGAAGTGGCGCACGTCAACGCCGTGACCTACGCCTTCTCCGAATGCGCCGCCGATTCGATGCAGGCTTTTTTCATCCTGCACGTCGACAAGGGCATCAGTCCTGGACGGCGCCAGACTCCTTCACGGCCGTCTTCCAGCGCGCGACTTCGCGCGCAAGGTACTGGCTGAATTCAGCCGGGCTGTTGGCAACCACGTCAAAGCCCTGCGCCGCCATCTTTTCCTTCACGTCGGGGGAATTCATCCCCTTGACTGCCGCCTGCGACAGGCGGGCGATGATGGCGGGCGGCGTGCCAGCGGGCGCCGCGATGGCCTGCCAGCTCGTGACGTCCAGCGTCACGCCTTCCTGTGTTGAGGTCGGGATCTCGGGCATCGAAGGTGCGGCCTTGCCCGAAGTGAGCATCAGCGCGCGCATCTTTCCGCCCTTGATGAAGGGCACGGCCGGGCCGAGGTTGCTGAACATGAAGTCGGCCTGGCCGGCAATGATGTCCTGCATTGCCGGCGCGCCGCCCCGGTAAGGGATATGCACCGCGTAACCCCCACCCACGGCCTTCTTGAACAGCTCGGCCGAGAGGTGGTCCGACGAACCATTTCCCGATGACGCATACGACAGCTTGCCCGGGTTTTTCTTCATGTAGTCAGCCAGCTCGCGGCCGGTCTTGAAGCGCGAGTTTGTCGGCACCACCAGCACGTTGGGCGTAGAGACCAGCACCGAGATGGGCGCGAAATCCTTGAGCGGGTCATACGGCAGGTTGCGGTACAGGCCGGCGTTGATGGTGAACACGCCGATGCTGCCGACCAGCAGCGTGTAGCCGTCGGGCGCGGCCTTGGCCACCATGGCGCCGCCGACCGAGCCGTTGGCGCCCGAGCGGTTTTCAATCACCACGGACTGCTTGAGCTCCTCGCTGATCTTCTGCCCCACCAGGCGGGCGATCTGGTCGGACGCGCCACCGGCAGGGAACGGCACGATGATCTTGATCGGCTGGCTGGGCCAGGGGGCTTGCGCCTGCGACAACGCGGGTGCGAGGCCACCGATTGCGAGGCAGGCGGCGGCGAGGACGGCGCGGCGGGTTGGCTTGAACTTCATGATTTGTCTCCTGTACTTTTATTGGAAGTGAAAAAATTCAGACCGGCGTGAGCAGCCGGCCATTGGCAAAAAACGCCTGCAGGTTGGCAAATACCAGGTCGCCCATGGCCTTGCGCGTGTCGTGCGTGGCGCTGCCGATGTGCGGCAGCAGCACCACGTTGTCCAGCGCCATCAATTCGGTGGGGACGGTGGGCTCGTCGTCGAAAACATCGAGCCCTGCGCCGGCGATGCGCTTTTCAACCAGCGCCTTGACCAGCGCCGCCTCGTCGATGACGGTGCCGCGCGAGACGTTGACGATGTAGCCATTGGGGCCCAGCGCGTCCAGCACGCGGGCAGAGACCAGATGTCGCGTCGCGGCCCCGCCCGCCACGACCACGATGAGGAAATCGCACCAGCGCGCCAGCTCTTCCAGCGATGGCTCATAGCCCCAGGCCACGCCCGCAACCTTGTTGCGCGAGTGGTACCGGATCTCCATGTCGAAACCGGTGGCGCGTCTGGCAATGGTCTGGCCGATGCGGCCCAGGCCCAGGATGCCCATGCGCTTGCCGCTGACGCGCGTGGCAAGCGGGAACTGGCCCTTGAGCCACTCCCCGCGCCGCACGAAGCGGTCCGAAGCGCTCATGCCGCGGGCGGCGTCGATCACCAGCCCCATCGCCAGGTCGGCCACGCAGTCGTTGAGCACGTCGGGCGTGTTGCTGAACGGGATGCCACGGCGCTTGATGTGGTCCACGTCCACGGCGTCGTAGCCCACGCCGAAATGCGCGGCAACCTTCAGGTTGGGCAGCGCATCGACCAGCGCGGCATCGGCCCCGGCCTTGCCCGAGGTGACGAGCGCATCAAAGCCTGCGCCCTGTCCGGCCAGAAAGGCTTTTGGGTCGGCCTGCTGCGACAGCACATGGCAGTCGTAGGTGGCCGTGAGCTGCTCCTGCAGCGAAGCAAGTACGCCGGTGGTCTGCAGGATGCGGGGACGCACGTTCGCCCCCATGCTCAGGCCGCCTGCTTGTGGCCGCGCGCCAGCGCCGCGCTGTTGTGGTCGAGCAGCGTCTTGGCAATCGGCGCCAGTTCGGCCAGCACCTTGGGGTCATCAATCAGCGACAGGAAGTCGCCGATCGGGCCAGTCTGGGTGATGCCAGCCAATTGAACGGCACTGTGCAGTATGCGGATCGGCGAATAAGCGTCGCGCGCGTCTTCGAGCGGGATGAAAAGCTCACGGATCGCCCTGGCCTGGGCGTCATCGCCGGCGTGCAGGGCTTCGCGGATGGCGTTGGACAGGGCCGGCGCAACGCAGGTCGAGCCGGAGGTGAAGGCACGCAGGCCGAAGGCGCGGAAATGGTCGATCACCGGGCGCTCGCCGATGCCGCTGATCAGGATGTCGGTGCCCACGCGCTGCACCAGGTCGGCCAGCACGGCGTCAACGGCAGGGTTGTCGCGCACGATGGCGTACTTGATGGCGCAGACGGCGCCATCCCTGACCAGCGCGGCCAGTTCGGCGTTGTCCACATAGCCCTCGTCCTTCACATAGGCGATGACGGGCTTGCCGTAGCGCGCCGCCAGCTTGCCCAGGCCGGCCGACACGCCTTTGGGCGTGGCGGGAAACCGCAGCGGCAGCACCATCACGGTAGGGAAGGTGCGCTCGCGCGCAAGGTCGATCTGCTCGGCCGCCTTGCCGAAGTCCGGTCCCACCGCCGGGATCAGCCAGTCATTTGCGGCCAGCAGCGGCGCGACGCCATCGACCACACGGCCGAACTCGGCGACGCCGACGTTGTAGAAATTGGCGTTGCCGCCGTACATGTAGGTGGTGACACCACCGGCGCGCAGGTGCGACAGCAGTGCGCGGTTGGCTTCGAAGTTGGGGCTCAGGTCAGCGTTGCGCGGCATCGGCGGAACGGCGATGACGGAAGCGCGAAGATCTGCGGGGGTGACGGGCGTGGTTTTCATTCTGGTCCTTCAGGTTGTTTTACAACTTTACCTTATGACCTTGAATTTGTAAACGCAAAATTTGTAAAAACTACTCGTCGAATTTGCGGTCCAGCAGGCGGTTGCGGACCTGGTCGAGGTGATAACGCATAGCGATGGCCGCGCTTTCCGGGTCAGCTATGGCGATGGCGTGGACGATGCGCTCATGCTCGTCCAGCACCCGTGCGCGACGCTGGTCAGAGGCGGCACGCGTGAGCGACAGCGTCACGTTCATGCCGCTGCGCAGGCGCTCGCCCACGTTGTCCAGCACTTGCGCCAGCAAAGGGTTGCCCGATGCGCTGGCAATGGCGCGGTGGAATGCGTAGTCGGCCTCGCGCGACGCCTGGGCATCGGCAAAGTTCTGCTGCATGGTGGCAGCAGCGCGCTGGATCGCCCGAAGCTGCTCCTCATTGCGGTGCCTGGCCGCCAGCCGTGCCGAGAGCTCTTCCAGCGACATGCGCAGCTCGATGCCCTGCAGCACCTCACGCAGGCTGACCGTCTGCGTGAGCTCAGCCACCCGCTGCGAGGGGCTGCGCTGCACATAGGTGCCCGAGCCCTGGCGCGAGATGACGACGCCGTCGGACTGCAGCCGCTGAAGCGCCTCGCGCACCACCGGGCGCGACACCGCAAAGCGCTGCGCGAGCTGGTTTTCCGTGGGCATGCGGTCGCCGGTGGCGAAGCTGCCCGCCATGATTTCATCGAGCAGCTGGTTGTAGATGGCGTCGGAGAGACGCGGCCGTTCTATCGGAGATGCCATGCGCCCGATCTTATTGACAAGTTGACAACCTTACAAGCGCAAAGTTGTCAAGCGGGCGCCAGGCCCAGCCCCGCCAGGTAGTTATCGATGGTTTGCCGGCCCATGGGTTCCAGGTTGAACGCAGTGGCGTCGAGCAGCCAGTTCTGGATCAGCCCGTCGATCAGCGCATGCAGGCCGTGCGCCGCCGCCTGGGCCGGGATGGGCAGCTTCACGCCGCGGAACTTCGCGCTGCGCTGCAGGGCGTGCTTGATCTGGCTGACACACTGGTTGCGCACAGTGATGTGCCGCGCCCTCACCTCTCCCAGGCCCTCCACATATTCCACCTTGTGCGTGGCGACCTCGAACACGCGCCGCGTCTGCGGGTCGGTCGCGGTGCGCCGGAAGGCATGAAAGATGGACGCGCGCAACAGTGGCAACGGGTCTTCGTGGTCCATGCCCCCAGCCGACTCGAAGGCGTGCTCCATCGGCAGCGTGACGCGCTCCATCATGGCGTTGAAAAGGTCGGACTTGTCCTTGAAGTGCCAGTAGATGGCGCCACGGGTGGTGCCCGCCTCGACAGCGATGTCATTGAGCGAGGTGCCCGACACGCCCCGGGCCTGGAACAGGCGTTCGGCCGCATCCAGCAATGCGGAGCGGGTGGCGAGGGCGTCTTCCTTGGTGCGGCGGGCCATGATGCTGACAAATATACATTCATTGTTGAATGTATACTGGCTGCCTTGTGATTATTTTCCGCGCTGCCCGGCTTTTGTGGGCGGCGCTTTTCCATTCCTGATGTTCCGATGGGGAAATCCATGCCTGCTGCCGTGACCGCGCCCGTGCCATTCAACAAGACCAGACTTTCCGGGGCGGCTGCGGCGATCGCGCTCGTCCTGGTGCTCGCGGCCTGCGGTCAGGGCAGCGGCGCTGCAGGAGGCGGTGCCCCGGGCGCAGGCATGCCGGCGCCCGAAGTCGGCGTGGTGACCGTGCAACCGGGTGACGTCGGCCTGCAGACCGAGCTGCCCGGACGCCTGGAAGCCTCCCGCGTGGCGCAAGTCCGCGCCCGTGCCGCCGGCATCGTGCAGCGGCGCCTGTTCAAGGAAGGCACTGACGTGCGCGCCGGCCAGGCCCTGTTCACCATCGACTCCGCGCCCTACGCCGCCCAAGTGGCCAGCGCGCAGGCCACGCTGGCCCGTGCCACCGCCAACCTGGGCCAGGCCACTGCGCTGGCCGAGCGCTACAAGCCATTGGTCGAAGCCAACGCCATCAGCAAACAGGACTACGCCAACGCGATTGCCGCGCAAGCCC
>CALRME020000022.1:0-13261 GCA_943369045.1 Sphingobacterium thalpophilum | reverse complement strand
CAACATCCGCTGGTACAGCAACGACACTACGCAGATCACGGGGCCGGTTGTGCCTGTCCCTTCCGGCCTTTGGGCGCCCGCAGCTTCTGCCGTGCCCGCATCTGGCAACTACGTTGTCCTCGACAGCCAGGCTGGCGATTACATCGGGCAGGGACGGACCTACACCTACGCGCCTTCGAATGCCGTCATCAGCGTCAGTTCGTCCAATGGACTGGTGCAAGTCAGCGTTAATGGCAACCAGCACTGGAGCGCCACTTTCAAGGCGATGAGCAGCATCACGCAACTGCAGGCCGGCTACTACGGGGACCTGCAACGCTATCCCTTCCACAACCCTGCCAAGGGCGGCCTGGACTGGGGCGGGGAGGGCCGGGGATGCAACACCGAAACAGGGTGGTTCGCAGTCGACGACATCGCTTTCTCGGGTGGCTCCCTGTCGATGATCAAACTGCGGTTCGAGCAGCACTGCGAAGGCGGCAGTGCCGCTCTGCGTGGCCAGATCGGGTGGTCCCGGTAGCCACTTGCGACCCGCCGGCCAGCGCCGCACAGGCGCCAGCAAACTGTAACAATATGATCACGTATTATCCGGCCTGACTCCCCCTCAGGCAGTACCCCGATGTCGATGGTCCAGCTGGCGCTGCGGCGCCCTTACACGTTCATCGTGATGGCGATGCTGATCGTCCTTTCCACGCCCTTTGTGCTGTGGAACATGGCAACCGACATCTTCCCCGAGATCAACATCCCGGTGATCTCCGTCATCTGGAATTACAACGGCCTGCCGGCGCAGGAAATGGGCCAGCGCATTGCCTCGTCCAGCGAGCGCGGCCTGACCACGGTGGTCAGCGACATCGAGCACATCGAATCGACCTCGCTGCCGGGCATCACCGTCATCAAGGTGTTCTTCCAGACCGGTGCCAACATCCAGCAGGCGATTGCCCAGACGGTGGCCTCGGTGCAGACCCAGGTGCGCCAGCTGCCGCCCGGCATCACGCCGCCGCTTGTCATCAAGTACTCGGCCTCCAGCATCCCGGTGGTACAGCTGGCCCTGTCCAGCGGCTCCCTGCCCGAGCAGTCGGTGTTCGACGCCGCCGTCAACACCTTGCGCCCGCAGCTGGTGACCATCCCCGGCGTGGCCCTCCCCTTTCCCTACGGCGGCAAGGTCAAGGTCATTTCCGTGGACCTGGACGTGCAGGCACTGCAGGCACGCGGCCTGTCGCCGGCCGACGTTGTGAACGCAGTCAATACGCAGAACCTGATCCTTCCCTCGGGCACCGCCAAGCTGGGCGAGACCGAGTACACAGTGCGCATGAACGGCTCGCCCGAGGCCATCGCGGGCCTGAACGACCTGCCGGTGCGCACCGCCAACGGCGCCACCACCTACCTCAAGGACGTGGCGTTCGTGCGCGACGGCTTCCAGCCGCAGACCAACGTGGTGCGCCAGGACGGCGCGCGCGGCGTGCTGCTGTCGGTGCTGAAAAACGGCGGCGCTTCCACGCTGGACATCGTGGCCAACATCCGGGCCATGCTGCCCAGGGCGGCGCAGTCCATGCCACAGGACATCAAGGTCACGCCGCTGTTTGACCAGTCGGTCTTCGTCAAGGCCGCCATCAAGGGCGTGGTGGCCGAAGCGCTGATTGCCGCTGCGCTCACAGCCGCCATGGTGTTGCTGTTCCTGGGCAACTGGCGCAGCACGTTGATCATCGGACTGACCATTCCGCTGTCGATCCTGACCTCGATCCTGATCCTGTATGCGCTGGGCGAAACGCTGAACCTGATGACGCTGGGCGGGCTGGCGCTTTCTGTGGGCATCCTGGTCGACCAGGCCATCGTGACCATAGAGAACATCGAGCGGCACATGCACCTGGGCAAGCCGCTGCTCGAAGCCATCGACGTGGGTGCGGGCGAAATCGGCGTGCCGGCCTTCGTCTCCACGCTGTGCATCTGCATCGTGTTCGTGCCCATGTTCTTCCTGTCGGGGGTGGCACGCTACCTGTTCGTGCCGCTGGCCGAAGCCGTGGTGTTCGCCATGCTGGCCTCGTACTTCCTGTCGCGCAGCCTGGTGCCCACCCTGGTCATGCTGCTCATGGGCAAGGTCAAGCATGGCGGTGACGGCGGCAAGCCCAGCCTGCTGCAACGCGTGTACCGCAATTTCGATGCCCGCTTCGAGCGCTTGCGCCGCGCCTACACGCTGTCGCTTTCGTCGCTGCTGGCGCACCGCAAGCGTTTCAGCACGATCTTCATGGCGTTCTGCCTGCTGTCCTGCCTGCTCTACCCCTTCCTGGGCCGCGACTTCTTCCCCAGCGTGGACGGCGGCCAGATCCGCCTGCACATGCGCACGGCCACAGGCACCCGCATCGAGGAAACGGCGCGCACTGCCGACGCCGTGGAAGCGGCCATCCGCGAGCTGATCCCGAAAGAAGAGCTCGAAACCATCCTGGACAACCTGGGCGTGCCCAACAGCGGCATTAACCTGTCGTACAGCAATGCCGGCACCATTGGCACGCTGGACGGCGAAATCCTCATGTCGCTGCGCGAGGGCCACCGGCCGACCGAGGAACTGGTCACCATCCTGCGGCGCGAGCTGCCCAGGCGTTTCCCCGGCGTGGAGTTCTTCTTCCAGCCGGCTGACATCGTCACGCAGATCCTGAACTTCGGCCTGCCTGCGGCCATCGATGTGCAGTTCACTGGTTCCAACCTTCAAGGCAACGCCGAGCTCGCCGCAGCGCTGGTCAAGGAAATCCGGAAGATCCTCGGCGCAGTAGACGCGCATGTGCACCAGCGACTGGATGGCCCCGCCCTGTCGCTGCAGATGGACCGCACACGGCTGCAACAGGTGGGACTGTCAGCCAACAACGTGGGACAGAACGTGCTGATCGCGCTGTCGGGCAGTTCGCAGACGGCACCGGCCTTCTGGCTCAACCCGCAAAACGGTGTGGTCTACAACATCGTGGTGCAGAGCCCGCAGTACCAGGTGGATTCGCTGGACGCGCTGCTCAATATTCCGGTGGGCAGCCAGGCCGCGGGCGCCGGGCCGCCGCAACTGCTGGGCAACCTGGTGGAGGCGCGCCAGGGCCGCCAGTTGCCCATCGTCTCGCGCTACAACATTTCCCCGGCCATCGATGTCTACGTGAGCGTGCAGGGCACCGACCTGGCGAGCGTGGCCTCGCGGGTCCAGGAGCTGGTTGACCAGGTCAAGCCCAAGCTGCCGCGCGGCAGCCAGGTGGTGGTGCGCGGCCAGGTGCAGACCATGCAGTCGTCCTTCATCGGGCTGGGCCTGGGCCTGGCGATGGCCATCGTGCTGGTCTACCTGCTGATCGTCGTCAACTTCCAGTCGTGGATCGACTCGGCCATCATCATCGCGGCCCTCCCCGCGGCACTCGCAGGGATCGCGTGGTTCCTGTTCATCACGGGCACCACGCTGAGTGTGCCGGCCCTCACGGGGGCCATCATGACCATGGGCGTCGCCACGGCCAACAGCATTCTTGTGGTGTCGTTCGCGCGGCAGCAGCGCGACATCGGGGCGACGCCACTGGCCGCCGCGCTGGAAGCGGGGGCCACCCGCATCCGGCCGGTGCTGATGACGGCCCTGGCCATGGTGATCGGCATGATCCCCATGGCGCTGGGCCTGGGCGAAGGCGGCGAGCAGAACGCGCCGCTGGGCCGGGCCGTGATCGGTGGCCTGGTGTTCGCCACGGTCTCCACCTTGTTTTTTGTGCCGGTGCTGTACGCCGGTGTGCACCAGAGGCTTGCCAGGCGCGCCGAGCGCCTGCGCGGTGCCGCCGTAGCGCCGCAAGGCGGCCTGCCCCAGGAGGGCTGAAACATGACGCAAGAACGCCATTCCGAACTCGCCATCCATCCGGCAGAAGGCCAGGACCTGGTGCAGCGCCAGCAAGTGGCCCGCCGGACCCGCATTGCCGCCATCGTGGTGCTGGTGCTGCTGGCTCTGGGCGCCGCGCGCACGGTTGTCAGCCGCATGCACAACGCCAGGGCCCTGGAAGAAACCTCGAAGGAAAGCGCCCTCACCTACGTCAAGACGGTCGTGGTCAAGACCGGAGGCGCCGGCCAGACTCTGGCCCTGCCGGGCACGCTGCAGGGCTTTGTGCAGTCGCCGGTGGCGGCACGCGCGGGTGGTTACCTTCGCCGCTGGCACAAGGACATCGGCAGCCGCGTGGCCAAGGGGGAGCTGCTTGCGGAGATTGAATCGCCCGAGCTGGACCAGCAGCTCTCGCAAGCCGTTGCGGCGCGCCAGCAAACTGCCGCGAGCATGGACCTGGCCAGAAGCACCATGGACCGCTGGGAAGCGCTGCGCAAGCGCGATGCCGTCTCGCAGCAGGAGCTCGATGAGCGGCGCAGCGGCTTTGCCCAGGCCAAGGCCAACCTGGCGGCAGCCGATGCCAACGTCGAGCGGTTGCGCCAGCTTGAAGGCTTCAAGCGCGTGGTCGCGCCCTTTGCCGGCGTGATCACCCGGCGCAATGTGGATATCGGCGACCTGATCGACACCAGCGGCAAGCCGCTGTTCCTGCTGGCGCAGACCGACCCGCTTCGCGTCTATGTGAACGTGCCGCAGGCCTACGCCCAGATGGTCAAGCCCGGCCAGCCGGCGACGGTGACGCAGGGCGAAATGCGCGGCCGCAGCTTCAAGGGCGAAGTCGCCCGTACGGCCGGCTCCATCGATACGGCCTCGCGCACCATGCAGGTCGAGATCGCTCTGCCCAACGCGGATGGCGCCCTGCTGCCTGGTGCCTTTGTGCAGGTTTCGCTGGCCATGGCGGCATCGGGCAAGGCCATCAACGTGCCGGCCAATGCCCTGATGTTCCGCGCTGAAGGCGCACGGGTGGCCATCGTCGGCAGCGGCGGCGCCGTGCACCTGCAACCGGTGCGCGTGGGGCGCAACTATGGCGAGACCGTGGAGATTGCGGAAGGCCTGTCGGGCAGCGAGCGGCTGGTGCTCAACCCGTCCGATTCACTGGCCGAAGGTGACAAGGTACAGGTCGTGGCAGATGCGCCGGCGGCAACGGCGTCCTCAACGGCTGCGGGCAAGGCAGTGCCGTGAAGCTCCCCGGTTGCTTGACGACGCTGGCGCTGGCTGCAGTGCTGGCCGGCTGCGCCACCGCGCCGCCCTACCAGCGCCCTTCCGTTGAAACACCGGCGGCCTGGCAGACCGAGGCAAACTGGCGCCAGGGCACACCCAATGACGGGGCGGTGCGCGGGCCGTGGTGGAAGCGCTTCAACGACGCGCAGCTCGACGCATTGCAGGACCGCGCGATGGCCGCCAACCCCACGCTGGCGGTGGCGGCGGCGCGCCTGGCGCAGGCCCGTGCGACGGTCAATGCCAATTCAGCCGGCCTGCTCCCGCAGCTCTCGCTCGGCAGTCGCGTCGTGCAGTCGCGCACCTCGGCCAACCGGCCATTGACCAATTACAACGCGCTGAATTTCTCCACCATCCAGACCGACTACCAGTTGACGCTGAACGTGGCCTACGAGGCCGACCTCTGGGGTCGGGTTCAGGGCACGGTGGACGCGGCGCGCGCCTCGGCGCAGCAATCGGCGGCCGACTTCGAGAACGTGCGGCTGGTCATGACCGCCGACCTGGCCTCGGCCTACTTCAACCTGCGCCAGCTCGACATCGAGCTGGACGTTCTGGCCCGCTCCATCGCACTGCAGCGCCGCTCCCTCGACCTGGCCAAGACCCGGCACGAACTCGGCGCCGCTTCCGGCCTGGATGAGGCGCAGCAGCAGGCGTTGCTGGACACCACGCTCACCCAGGTGGATGTGCTGAGACGCCAGCGCGACCAGTTCGAGCACGCCGTCGCCACACTGGTGGGCACCCCGGCGCCTTCGTTTTCGCTGCCCGCCGAAGCGGGGCCGCGCGTGCCGCCGGCCATTCCGCTGGGCATACCGTCGGATGTGCTGGAACGCCGGCCCGACGTGGCCTCAGCCGAACGCGCGATGGCGGCGGCCAACGCGCAGATCGGCGTGGCGCGCGCCGCCTACTACCCCACCATCAACCTGAACCCTGCGGTGGGCGTGGACAGCAACCGCCTGTCCACCCTGTTCAACGCGCCCAGCCTGCTGTGGTCGCTGGGCGTTTCGCTGGCCCAACCGCTGTTCGACGCCGGCCGTATCGACGCCAATGTGGATTTCGCGAAATCCGGCTATGACGCGGCTGTCGGCAACTACCGGCGCGTGGTGCTCACGGCCATGCAGGAAGTGCAGGACGGCATCAGCGGCAGCGCCGCCCTGGACCGGGCCCTCGCGCAGGCGCAGCTGGCCACGGCCAGCGCCGAGCGCGTGTTGCAGCTGGCCACGGACCGCTACGAAGGCGGCGTGGCCACCTCGCTGGACGTCATCACCGCGCAGCAGTCGCTGCTCACCAGCCAGCGGCAGGCCGCGCAATTGCTCGGGCAACGCCTTCTGGTGGCGGTGTTCCTGGTCAAGGCACTGGGCGGGGACTGGTACGAAACCCCGAATGCGGCGGCAAAGTAGCCTCAATGCAACATCCGCATGACCGCCGGCCCGCGTGATGGGACAATCCCCGCACGTGGACAAGAATAACGAAACGCTTTTTTCCGCCGACGCCCAGGAGAGTCCCGTGGAACTCGCCGCCGCACTGGCACCGCCGTCCGCCGCAGGCCATTTCGATGAGCTGCGCGGTGGCGTTTGCACCCCCGCCGAGACCGGTGGCGTCGCCACGGCCGATGCACGCGGCTTGCCGGTGCCGCACTGGGCCCGGTTCTTCGAGAGCCTGGGCGCCGACGGCTTCGCCGACCTGAACCGCCGAACCGTCAACCTGGAACGCCAGGTCCGCGACAACGGCATCACCTACAACGTCTACGCCGACGCGCACGGGCCGCAACGCCCCTGGTCGCTGGACCTGTTCCCGCTGGTCATCTCGCCCCGGAGCTGGCAGCAGATCGAAACCGGCATCCTGCAGCGCGTCAAGTTGCTTGACCGGGTCATGGCCGACGTCTACGGCCCGCAGCGCCTGCTGGCCGAGGGCTTCTTGCCGCCGGCGCTGGTGCAGGGCCACCCCGGCTACCTGCGCCCCATGCACGGCGTGCGCCCGCCCGGCGACACGCACCTTCACATCGCGGCCTTCGACATGGCGCGCGATCCCAACGGCGACTGGTGGGTGGTGTCGCAGCGCACCCAGGCGCCTTCGGGCCTGGGCTACCTGCTGGAGAACCGGCTCATCATCTCGCGCCTGTTCCCCGAAGCCTTTCGCGACATGCACGTGCAGCGCCTGGCCGCCAGCTACCGGGCGCTGGCCGACAGCCTGCGCGCGCTGGCCCCCATGGGCGAGAACGCACGTATCGTGCTGCTCACCCCCGGTCCGTACAACGAAACCTACTTCGAGCACGCCTACCTGGCGCGCTACCTGGGCCTGACACTGGTCGAGGGCAGCGACCTCACAGTGCGCGACCAGCGCCTGTACCTCAAGACGCTCAAGGGCCTGGAACCGGTGCACGGCATCCTCAAGCGCCTTGACGACGAATTCCTGGACCCGCTGGAGCTTCGTTCGGATTCGCACCTGGGCGTTCCCGGCCTGCTGCAGGTGATCCGCGCGGGCAACGTGCTGGTGGCCAATTCGCCGGGTTCGGCCTTTCTCGAATCGACGGCTTTGCTGGGTTTTCTGCCGGCGCTCTCGCGCGAATTGCTGGGCGAGGAACTCAAGCTTCCGTCGCTGGCCACCTGGTGGTGCGGCGAGCGCGCCGCCATGGAGGCGGTGCTGCCCCACCTGGGCGAAAACGTGGTCAAGCAGACCTACCCGGACGGCGGCATGGGGGCGGTACAGGGCCACAGCCTGTCGCGGCGCGAGCTCGATGAATGGGCCGGCCGCATCGTGCGCCGGGGCGACGAACACACTGTGCAGGCCTACCTGCCGTTGTCGCAGATGCCGACCTGGAACTACGACCGCATCCAGCCGCGCTCGCTGATCCTTCGCGTGTTTGCTGTGTCTGATGGCCCGCAGTCCTGGCGGGTGTTGCCCGGCGGCCTGACGCGCATCGCCAGCGCCGACCTGGAAATCACCTCCATGCAGCGCGGCGGCAGCAGTGCCGACACCTGGGTCCTGACCGACGGCCCGGTGGACCCGACCTCCTTGCTGCACCACGACCAGCCCTCGCTGGTGACTGCGCAGCGCAACCGCAGCGCCACCAGCCGCGCCGGCGAAAACCTGTTCTGGCTGGGCCGCTACACCGAGCGCACGGAAAACACCACCCGGCTCGCACGGCTCACGCTGGAGAGCCTCAACGGCGAAGACCAGTCCTCGCAACCGCTGCTGGCCTGGCTGAGCGAACTGGCTGAGGCCCATGCGCTGGTGCTGCCCGACGTGCCCCCCGCCACGCTGGCGCGCCGTGTGTTCGAGCGTTCCCTGATCGCGTCGCTGGCCGATACCGAAGGCGCCACCAGCGTGGGCTACAACCTGGGCGCGCTGCGCGGTGCGGCATCGGCCGTGCGCGAACGGTTGTCCCAGGAACAGTGGAACGTGATCGTGCGTGCCGAGCAGGAATTCCTGCGCGGCTGCGCCATCTGCACCGAGGATGGCGACTACTCTTCGGTGGAGGCGCTTCGTGTGCTGGAGAACCTGTCGGGCCACACGGCCGCAATGACAGGCGCGCAGACCGACCGCATGTCCCGCGACGACGGCTGGCGGCTCCTGTCCACAGGCCGGCACATCGAGCGCCTGGGCTTCTTGGCATCGGCGCTGGCCTATGCCTTTGAAACCGGCGCGGTCCACGACGAAGGCGGTTTCGAGGCACTGGTTGCGCTGTTCGACAGCACCATCACATTCCACGCCCAGTACCAGCAGCGGCACGACATCGCGGCCCTGCTGGACCTGCTGGTGCTTGACCGCGACAACCCGCGGTCACTTGGCTGGGTGGCGCAGACACTGCGCGGCCGGCTTGCCAAGCTGGCGGGCAGTGCGCCCGGCGAGTTGCCAGAGATCGCGCTCACGGTTCCCGACCCGCAGTCATGGTCGCTCGAAGAGATGGCCACGCGTGACGCGACGGGCAACTACAGCACGCTGGTCGACCTGCTGGAGCAGTGTGCCGATGCGGCCTACAGCCTGTCGGATTCGCTGGGCGCGCGCTATTTCACACACTCGGGCGACGCACGGCAATCCGTCGGCGCCTGAACAGGTCTCCCCGCCATGCTGCTTCATGTCCTGCACGAAACGCGCTACGAGTACTCGCCGCCGGTGAAGACGGCGCAGCACATGGCGCATCTCAAGCCCCTGCACGACGGGCAGCAGCAGTTGCTGCGCCACCATCTGGCCGTCAGCCCGGAGCCGGCGCAGCAAAGCGAGGCGGTTGACGTCTATGGCAACAGCCGCGCGTTTTTCAGCCTGCAGTCGGCGCATGACGAACTCAAGGTCGTTGCTGAAAGTGTTGTGGTCACTTCCGTCCCCGCAACGCCAGCGGCGAGCCTGCCGTGGGAACAGGCCCGCGAGCGGCTGCGCTATCACCGCGACGCGGCCTACGACCCGGCATCGGAATTCGTCTTTGCCTCTCCCTACGTGCCGCGCCATGATGACTTCCTGGCCTATGCGCGCCCGAGTTTCACGCCCGAGCGCCCTTTATTAAATGCCGCCCAGGACCTGATGAGCCGGATTCACGCCGACTTTGAGTACGAGACGGAAGCCACCGAGGTGAACACGCCCGCGATCGAAGCCTTGGCCATGCGCAAGGGCGTTTGCCAGGACTTCGCCCACATCATGATCGCGTGCATGCGCAGTCTGGGCCTGCCGGCACGCTACGTAAGTGGCTACCTGCTGACAGCACCGCCGCCGGGAAAGCCGCGGCTCGTCGGCAGTGACGCATCGCACGCGTGGGTATCGGTCTACCTGCCCGGCAGTACCGGCCAAGGCCAGTGGTACGACCTCGACCCGACCAATGACCGTGCGTCCGGCGAAGACTATGTCCGCCTGGCGACCGGCCGGGACTACTCCGACCTGTCGCCGATGCGGGGCGTGATCCACGGCGGCGCCAACCACACGCTGCATGTTGCCGTCACGGTAACGCCTGTGCCCGCGGAAACCGCCACCACACCTGCCTGATCAGCGGGCGCGCATCGACTGGGCGATGACGCCGCGCGAATCCACCAGAACGTAATCGGCACCGACCTGGTACCAGCGGTAGCCCGCCGGTGGAGCGAACAGGCGATGGCCTCGCCAGTCGTTGACCATGTACTGGCCGCTGCGCCAGTCGCCCGGCAGGCGCTGGCCAATCCGAAGGTCGCGCGAAGGGCCCGCGCCCGGGACGCTGTTGCGGCGGTAGTCGTTGTCGCGCTCGCGGAACCAGCGCTGGTTGTAGGGCCCCTGATACCGCTCCCAGGGGTGCTCAGCGTAATAGGCCTCGTTGCCCGGCACCATATTGGGTGAATCGTTGGGCTGCGCCAGCGCGGCCCCGGCCAGGCCTGCGGTGGCCAGAATGGCAAGTGAGATTCGGCGGATTGTCATGTGGCCTCCATTAGCCATTGCAATGGCGCAATGATCCTCCTTAACGCAGGCCGGTCGCGTAGGAGAGGACCCGCTTTACCCTGCTTCATATTACTTTTCCTCTCCTACAATTTACGCAACCCAAGGAGCCGCCATGAGCGTTTACGACAAGCTGAAGGAACTCGACATCACACTGCCCCCGGTGGCCACGCCAGCCGCGGCCTACCTGCCGTTCGTGCAGACCGGCAACCTGGTTTTCCTCTCCGGCCACATCGCCAAAAAGGACGGCAAGGCCTGGGTCGGCCAGCTGGGCAAGACCATGACCACCGATGAAGGCAAGGTGGCGGCCCGCGCCATCGCGGTGGACCTGCTGGGCACGCTGCACGCGGCGGTGGGCGACCTGAACAAGGTGCGGCGCATCGTCAAGCTGGTGAGCCTGGTCAATTCGACCAGCGAGTTCACCGAACACCACCTGGTGACCAACGGCGCCAGCGACCTGATGGCCCAGGTGTTCGGCGACAAGGGCAGCCACGCCCGTGCCGCGTTCGGCGTGGCGCAGATCCCGATGGGGGCTTGCGTCGAGATCGAGATAATCGCCGAGGTCGGTTGACTATTCGACCCGCTGAACCGACTCCGGCCTGAAGGTAAAGCTGCCGTCCTTGCCCTTGCGGCCACGGGCGGCACGGGCGTTGTTCAGCGAACGGATCTCCAGCACCTCCTCGCGTTCCTTGTCACGGAACACGCCGGTGATGCGCACACTGCGCGTGTAGGCGGCGGCGCCCGCCAGGCTGTCCTTCTTGTCCAGGTCCATCAGCATCAGGCCACGTCCCCCGCTGGCCATGGCTTTGAGTTCGCCGATCTCGAAAGTCAGCACGCGGCGGCTGGCGGAAACGCAGGCCACGTGGGTGGCCGGCACATAAAGGCCCAATGCGGGCAGGCCCGCAGGCAGCGGCAGGTTGGCAGCTGAGGGACGGCAAACCGTCTCCCCTTCGCCCAGGCTGATGAAGGCCTTGCCCGCCTTCTGGCGCGAGATCATGTTTTCCACCGTCGCCAGGAAGCCGTAACCACCTGTGCCGCTGAGCAGCAGCCAGGCTGCGGCGGGGCCCGCGAAGTAGTGCAGCAGGTGGGTGCCTGCTTCGAGTTCGATCAGCGTGGTGACCGGCTGGCCGTCGCCCCGCGCGCCGGGCAGCAACGACACGGGCACCGAATAGACGCGGCCATTGCTGCCAAACGCCAGCAGCGTGTCCACCGTGCGGCATTCAAAGGTGCCATAGAGGCCATCGCCAGCCTTGAAGGCGAAGCTCGAAGCCTCGTGGCCGTGGCCCGTGCGCGCACGTACCCAGCCCTTCTGGGACACCACCACCGTGACGGGTTCGTCCACCACCTTCACTTCGGCCACAGCCTTTTTCTCGGCCTGAATCAGCGTGCGACGCGCGTCGGCGAACTGCTTCGCGTCGGCCTCGATTTCCTTGACCATCAGGCGGCGCAGCGCCGCCGGGCTGCCAAGGATTTCCTCCAGCTTGCCCTGCTCTTCGCGCAGGTCCTTGAGCTCCTGCTCGATCTTGATGGCTTCGAGCCGCGCGAGCTGGCGCAGCCGGATTTCAAGAATGTCCTCGGCCTGCCGGTCGCTGAGCGCAAAGCGCGCGATCAGCGCGGCCTTGGGCTCATCACTGCGGCGGATGATGGCGATCACCTCGTCGATGTTGAGCAGCACCAGCTGCCGGCCCTCGAGGATGTGGATGCGCGACAGCACCTTGTCCAGCCGGTGCTGCGAGCGCTTCTGCACCGTGGCCTGGCGGAATTCGATCCACTCGCTGAGCATCAGCCTCAGCGACTTCTGCACCGGCCGGCCATCGAGGCCGACCATCGTCAGGTTGATCGGTGAGGACGTTTCCAGGCTGGTGTGGGCCAGCAGCGAGGTGATGAGTTCCGACTGCTCGATGCGGCTGGTCTTGGGCTCGAACACCAGGCGGACGGCCGCGTCCTTGCTCGACTCATCCCGCACCGCGTCCAGCACCGACAGCACGGTCTGCTTGAGCTGGACCTGGTCCTGGCTCAGGGCCTTCTTGCCGGCCTTGACCTTGGGATTGGTGAGTTCCTCGATCTCCTCGAGCACGCGCTGCGAACTCACGCCCGGTGGCAGCTCGGTGACGACCAGCTGCCACTGGCCGCGTGCCAGGTCCTCGATCTTCCAGCGCGCACGCACCTTGAGCGAACCACGGCCACTGCGATAGGCTTCGGCGTTGTCGACGGCCGTGCTGATGATCTGGCCGCCACCGGGAAAGTCCGGTCCGGGCACCAGGGCAAACAGCTCGTCGTCGGTGAGCTTTGGTGTCTTGATCAACGCCACGCAGGCGTCTGCAATCTCACGCAAGTTGTGGCTGGGGATTTCGGTAGCCAGGCCGACGGCAATGCCGCTGGCGCCGTTGAGCAGCGTGAAGGGCAGGCGCGCGGGAAGCTGGCGCGGCTCTTCAGTGCTTCCGTCGTAGTTGGGAATGAAGTCGACCGTACCCTCGTCAATCTCTTCCATCAGCAGGTTGGTGATCTTCGACAGGCGCGCCTCGGTATAGCGCATGGCCGCGGCGCCATCGCCATCGCGGCTGCCGAAATTGCCCTGGCCGTCGATCAGCGGGTAGCGCTGCGAGAAATCCTGTGCCATGCGGACCAGCGCGTCGTACGCGGCCTGGTCGCCGTGCGGATGGAAGCGGCCCAGCACATCGCCGACAACACGGGCGCTCTTGACCGGCTTGGCGCCACCGGCGCCCGAAAAACCCAGCCCCATGCGGGACATCGAATACAGGATGCGGCGCTGCACCGGCTTCT
>CALRME020000021.1:0-13447 GCA_943369045.1 Sphingobacterium thalpophilum | reverse complement strand
AGCACCTCGCGCGGCACGCAGCCCTCTTCTTCCCAGGCGGCGGCGTGCGGCTCGACCTCGCGTTCGATGAACTTCGCGACCTGGTCGCGCAGCAGCTCGTGGTCGGGGTTGTCGTAGATGGAGGTGTTGGACATCGCTTGCCTTACATGCGGAACACGCCGAACTTCGGCTCGGGAATCGGCGCATTCAGCGATGCGGACAGGCCCAGCGCCAGCACGCGGCGCGTGTCTGCCGGATCGATGACGCCGTCGTCCCACAGGCGTGCGCTGGAGTAGTAAGGGTGCGACTGGTGGCCGAACTGGTCGAGGATGGGCTGCTTGAAGGCCGCTTCTTCCTCGGCGCTCCATTTGCCGCCCTTGGCTTCGATGCCGTCGCGCTTGACCGAGGCCAGCACGCCCGAGGCCTGCTCGCCGCCCATGACGCAGATGCGTGCGTTCGGCCACATCCAGAGGAAGCGCGGCGAATAGGCCCGGCCGCACATGCCGTAGTTGCCCGCGCCGTAGCTGCCGCCAATGATGACGGTGAATTTCGGCACGCTGGCCGTGGCAACGGCCGTGACCAGCTTGGCGCCGTGGCGGGCGATGCCTTCGCTTTCGTACTTGCGCCCGACCATGAAGCCGGTGATGTTCTGCAGGAAGATCAGCGGCGTTTTGCGCTGGCAGCACAGCTCGATGAAGTGCGCGCCCTTCTGCGCCGATTCCGAAAACAGAATCCCGTTGTTGGCGATGATGCCGACCGGCATGCCTTCGATGTGGGCGAAGCCGCACACCAGCGTGGCGCCGAAGCGGGCCTTGAACTCGTGGAACTCGGAGCCGTCGACCACGCGGGCAATGATCTCGCGCACGTCGTAGGGCTTACGCACGTCGGTAGGCACGATGCCGTGCAGTTCGGAAGCGTCGTACTTCGGCGGCACCGGTTCGCGCAGCTGCTGCGTGGCGGGCTTGCCGCGATTCAGGCTGGCAACGGCCTTGCGCGCGAGTGACAGCGCATGCATGTCGTTCTGCGCCAGGTGGTCGGCCACGCCGGAAAGGCGCGTGTGGACGTCGCCGCCACCCAGGTCTTCGGCTGTGACCACTTCACCCGTGGCCGCCTTCACCAGCGGCGGGCCGCCCAAAAAGATGGTGCCCTGGTTCTTGACGATGATGGTTTCGTCGCTCATGGCCGGCACGTAGGCGCCGCCTGCGGTGCACGAGCCCATGACGACGGCGATCTGCGCGATGCCCAGCGCCGACATATTGGCCTGGTTGTAGAAGATGCGGCCGAAGTGGTCGCGGTCGGGGAACACCTCGTCCTGGTTGGGCAGGTTGGCGCCGCCGCTGTCGACCAGGTAGATGCAGGGCAGCATGTTCTGCTGCGCCACTTCCTGCGCGCGCAGGTGCTTCTTCACGGTCATCGGGTAGTAGGTGCCGCCCTTCACCGTGGCGTCGTTGCAGACGATCATGCAGTCGATGCCGCTCACCCGGCCGATGCCGGCGATTACACCGGCGCAGGGTGCATCTCCGTTGTACATGCCGTTGGCGGCGATGGGCGCGAGCTCGAGGAAGGGCGTGCCCGGGTCCAGCAGCATCTGCACGCGGTCGCGCGGCAGCAGCTTGCCGCGGCCGGTGTGGCGGGTGCGCGCCACCTCGCCGCCGCCCAGCGCCATTTTTTCCACCAGGGCATTGAGGTCATCGACCAGCGCGCGCATGGCGGCGGCATTGGCCTGGAAGTCGGCCGAGCGGGCGCTCAGCTTGGTCTCGATCGCGGACATAGGTCTCCTCACACTGTTCTGGCGCACACCTTAACGCCAACCCCACAGCTTAGGAACATGACCCTGCAAGGTGCAGCCAGCAAGGTTGCAAATCGTGCCACGGCACGGCACACTCCCGCCCATGTCCGCCATCCAGCCCAGCAGTACCGCCGCGACCCCCATGGCATTTGCAAAGGCCATCGTTGGCGCTTACCAGCGGTATGGCCAGAACCCGGCGGCCACGCTCAAGCTGGCACAGATTACGCCAAAAGAGCTTGAAATAACAGACGCCCGCATCACCGCACGCCAGATGGAGGTGCTTTCTGGCGCGGCCATGCAGGAGCTGGACGACGAAGCGCTGGGCGCCTTCAGCCGGCGCCTGCCCTGGGGCAGCTACGGCATGCTGGCGCGCGCCTCGCTCACTTCGCCCAGCCTGGGCGTGGCGCTCAAGCGCTGGTGCCGGCACCACGCGCTGCTGGCCGACGACATCGTGCTGAAGCTGCACGTCAATGGCGCTGTTGCTTCGATCGTGGTCGAGGAGAAGTCGCCCAAGGCCAGCCCGTCCCCCGAAGCCCGCGAGTTCAGCCTGGTGCACGTGCTGCGCAACATCCACGGCCTGGCCTGCTGGTATGTAGATTCGCGCATCGGCCTGCAGGAGGCGCGCTTTCCGTTTCCTGCGCCGGCGCACGCCGACGCCTACGCGCTGATGTTCCCGCCCGGCCCGGTGCGCTTCGATGCGGCCCAGGCCGAGATCCGCTTCGACGCGCGTTACCTGGCGCTGCCGCTGCGGCGCGACGAGAAAGCACTGCAGACCATGCTGCAGCGCGCCCTGCCGCTGACAGTGCTGCAGTACCGGCGCGACCGCCTGCTGGTGCAGCAAGTGCGGCAGGCGCTCACGGCCCACCCCACACAGGCGCACAGCGCGCAAGGCCTGGCCGAGCTGCTGAACCTTTCGCCGCGCACGCTGCACCGGCAGCTCAAGGAAGAAGGCGCCAGCCTGCAGGCGCTCAAGGACGAGGTGCGCTGCGAGCGCGCGAAGGATTTGCTCTACCGCAGCGCGCGACCGGTCAAGCAGGTGGCGGCGGCCGTAGGCTTTCGCAACGAGAAGAGCTTTACCCGCGCCTTCAAGGAATGGACCGGCGTCTCGCCCGGCGAATTCCGCACGCACGAACGCACGTGAAAAAGCCACCCGAAGGTGGCTTTGGTTTCAGTTCAGTGGAGAAACTGCGAACTTACTTGGCGGCCAGAACGGTCGAACCCACACGGTAAGGAGCGCGAGCCGTCAGGAAGGCGGAACCGCTGTCTTCACCGTTCAGGGCGGCGACCTGGTCGCGGTCGGCGATGTAGGCAGCCGTCACTTGCGCACGGGTCACGGTGCTCTTGAAGCTGGTGATGGGGTTGTACTGGATGCTGTAGGTGTTGACACCGCGGTTGGCCAGCTCGGCCTGCACTTCAGCGCGGGCACGGGTGCCATTGAACTGGTTGGCGAACTGAGAAGCGTCGGCTTCGTCGGCCTGGGCGCCGAAGGAAGCAGCGGCGATAGCGGCAATGGCGAGGTACTTGGTGGCGTTCATGATGGTTTCTTTCAATTCAAGGTTTCGGTTGAGGTTCCGGGCACGGGAGGCTGATTCCTCTCCTGTCCGCTCGGTGGGGGCCTTCCTCTTCAGGGGTGTCTCGCGCCGATGAATGAACTGTATTACCGCCACCCACGCCAACAAAGTAGCTGATCAGCAAGTTCTTATTGCTGTATTCTCAATAATCAATGCGTTATTGAGGAGAAAACCATGGACCGGCTGCAATCGATGCGCGTGTTCCAGGAAGTGGTGAACGGCGGCGGTTTTGCCGCGGCGGCTCGCAAGCTGGACCTGGCGCCGGCCGTCGTCACCCGGCTGGTGAGCGACCTGGAGCAGCACCTGGGCGTGCGCCTGCTGCACCGCACGACGCGGCGGCTGTCGCTCACTCAGGCGGGCGAGATCTACCTGGCGCGGCTGCGCATCATCCTGGGCGAGATCGAGGAAGCGCGCGTCGTGGTGCAGGCCGACACGCAGGAGATGAGCGGCACATTGCGCATCCACGCGCCCACGGCCACGGCCCGGCGCATCGTGGCGCCGGCCGTGGCGCGCTTCCAGCAGCTGCACCCCGGCGTGGTGCTCGACATCCACGTGGAAGACTCGCCCCATGTGGCGGTGGAGGAATACGACATCACCATCCTGACCGAGCAGACGCGGGTGGATGCCGACGTGATCACCCGCCCCATCATCCAGAGCCGCCACGTGCTGTGCGCCGCGCCGAAGTACATCGAGCGCCACGGCACGCCGGCCACGCCGCAGGACCTGGCGGCGCACCGGACGCTGCGCCACCGCACCCCCGGCACGCGAGTGCGGCCGCTGGTGCTGATCGACCCGACCGACAAGGACAAAACGATGGAAGTGGACGCGCCCGCAGTGCTGCTGACCAACGACCGCGACACCATCCTGAGCGCGACCATCGACGGCGCCGGCATCAGCGTGCAGCCGCTGGAGCTGCTGGTGCCCTACCTGAAAGACGGCCGCATCAAGCGCGTGCTCAGCCCCTGGATCTCGGAACGCGTTGGCCTGGTCGCGGTGCTGCCGAGCAGGAAGTTCATGCCGCTGCGGACGCGGGCGTTTCTGGACTTCATGGTGGAGCAGCTAAGGGAGGCGATGGTGGAGATTGGGGAGGAGGCGGATCGGGTGGGAGGGTGAGATGTGGTTGCGCAGTAGGACTCAGGGGCAGGAAGAGCTCATCTCCTCTGATTGGTGGATGGTTGAAGTCGAAGAATCCCGTTACATTGGCCCGCAGGCGTGCGCAGCGATTGTCCCGACGGCGCACGCAACAAGAATTCGGGGCAGACATGCAGGGGGCAACATGGCTTTCAAGATTCGGGAAGTTCCCGTTAGAAGTGTCTATCTGGACAACGTAAACCCGCGGCACGATCCAATAGACAATGAACCCGAAATAATCGCTCTTCTCATGAAGAAGGAGAGCGTGAGGCCGCTCGCAGAAGACATCGCGGAAATGGGACTCAGCCCGCTAGAAAGAATGGCGGTAATTGCCCATCCGAAGGTCAAGAACGCCTACATTTCACTCGAAGGAAATCGGCGGTTCTGCTCACTTAAGTTGCTTTTAGACCCCGCAAAAGCACCGACACCAGCAGATCGCAATGCCTTTGAGGAAGCCAAAGCTTCCATGAGGGCGATTCCGAAAAATCTTGAGGTAGTGGTATTCGACACGCGCGAGGATGGCCGGCATTGGCTTCGTCTGCGACACGGTGGCGAGCAAGGCGGTCGAGGCACAAGGCAATGGAAGTCGCCGCAGAAGGCACGATTCGAGAATCAAGGTAGCGGAAGCACGCCAAACCAGCAGGCCCTTCTGTTGATCGACTACGCACGCAACAGAAATTTGGTCTCTACCGATCAAGCAGACGCATTGCGAATCACGACCCTCACTCGCTTTTTGTCCAACCCTAGTTTCCGTGACGCATTGGCGCTCCAAGATCACAAATCCCTCAACGTAAATGCACCGCAAGACCAATTTGACTCCGCAGTTAGGCGATTCCTATTGGACTCACTGGATGGCGACAACACTGGCGTCAACTCCCGCACCACCAGTGAGGATCGCAAAGCCTATGCCGACCGCCTGAGGCGCGATAAGGTAGCGCCTGTTGATCGACTAGAACGTCCGATAGAGCTAGATGCCACCACCGGCGGAGCCGTCGGCGATACGCCGGGAGCGCGCGCAAAGCGAATGCGTGACAACCAAAGTCCCGACAAACGGACCTATGTGATTCCTTCCGAATTTCGCGCACACATATCCGACAAGATTCACAAACGGATTTACGACGAACTCAAGACCGTCAACGCCGAGACGAACAGTTTTGCTGCTGCGTACTTGTTCAGGGCCTTCATCGAGCAAACCGTTAAGGTTTACCTTAAGCAGAACAAGTTGCCCCTGCACGGTGACCTGCATGTCCGTATCGGCCGTGTGGCTGACGCACTGAAGCAAGGGGGTATGACGGATGACGACTTAAAGCCCTTCCGAGTAATGGCAAGCGACAAACACAGTCAGTACTCGCCGGACACACTAGGCGCGTTTGTTCATGGCGGACTCATACCCACAAAATCCGCGATCAATCGCGCATGGGACAACGTCGAAAATCTTCTGGCTGTCATTCTTAATGGATTGAAATAATCAATTGGCCAAGAAGCAGGATTTTCGGGAACATCGCAGCTTCTTAGGAAGGTAACCTAGATGCCTGTCACGTGTTCACCACTGCGATACCCCGGCGGAAAAAGTCAGATCGCACCGTTGGTTATCGACCTCTTACGAGAGAATGACCTCTTTTATTGCGAGTACGCAGAACCTTTCGCCGGCGGAGCCGGGCTTGCGCTAAAACTGCTCCTGGAGGGCTACGTCACCAAGCTGTACTTGAATGACATAGACCCTGCGATCTACGCCTTTTGGTCGAGCGTCATCAATCAGCCTGACGACCTTTGTTCTCTGATTGAGGATGCTGTTGTCACGATGGATGAGTGGCATCGTCAGCGCGACATCCATCGGCAGAAAAAGGCGACCACGCTGGAACGTGGTTTCGCAACTCTCTTCCTGAATCGAACGAATCGTTCGGGCATCATTCTTGGAGGAGTCATCGGCGGACTTGAGCAAGAGGGCAACTACAAACTCGACTGTCGCTTCAACAAGATTGATCTAGTGAAGAAGATTCGGCGCATTGCTGCTGCCAAAGATCGCATCAGCTTGACACGCCTCGACGCTTTGGCTTTTGTAAACGACGTACTGCCCAAGATGGACAAGCGAGGTCTTGTGAACCTCGATCCGCCTTACTTTGGTAAAGGCCCAGAGTTGTACACAAACTCCTACGACGAAGATGATCACCGCGCCCTCGCGAAAAGCGTGTCGAAGATCAAGCAACGGTGGATGGTGACCTACGACGATGAGCCGGTGATCAGAGCGCTTTACGGAAAATTTCAGACATACGCCAGCGAACTCAACTACTTCGCACAGGTTAAGCGGATCGGAACAGAACTATTGGTGCTAGATCCCCGCCTGAAAGCGCCGGCAGCTCTTCACGGCGCCGAAATCATTTCTGCCAAGACTTAACCGATATCACACAGAAATTCGCGCGTCATTGAATTGGAGTCGCAGATGAGTACCGAAGCGGAAAAAGATTACTTGTGGAGTCACTTCGAGTTCAATGCCGAACAGCGCTTGAAGGCGTTTAACTTTTTCGTAGTTCTGGCGGCATTCGCGGACGGAGGTGTATTTGCGGCCGTGGAGAAGAAGATGTCGTCACCAGTCTTCTTGTTGGTCGGAGGCTTCATTGGAATTTTGGCGATAGTGTTTTGGCTTATCGACGAACGCAGCAAATACCTCATCGGCCTTACCGAACCCGGGCTGAAGGCATACGAGTTGCAGCTACCGGAGCACTCTCAGCTTTTTCGTATAGATGCGGAATCGGGCCCTCGAGTAGCGCGGTTCACTACAGCGTTTCGTATTCTTTTTGCTTTGCAATTGGTCTTTGGCATTGGCGTGTGCGTCTATAGCGTCGTAACCTGGGGCAAGACATAGGCGCGGCCGAAAGCAGCAAGCCGCCTTCGCAAACCTCCCCACCCCCGCCCCCACAATCTCGCACAGCCCCGCACTCGGCATCTCCACCGTGCAACTGAGCACGCACTATTCGCGATAGATCGTGGTGGAGATTGAGGCGGACAAGGGGGAGTGACGAAGACGCGCAGCGTCTGATCAGTCTGTTTACTGACGTTCTTGCTTTGGGAATTGGATATACCAATGCGAGTCAATAAGTCCGGTCCTCTCCCTCTCATTGCTTTCGCAGCTTTGCCCCTCTTGGCGAGGGTTTCGGGGCTTTCCACCTCCCGCAATTACAGAGCGAGTGCGATAAAGCACAGGGTTGTTCTTGGTCTTAAGGCGTCTCATGACTCTCTCAAGAACCGTTGAATCTCAGCGTCAGTAATGGACGCCTTGCAATATGCAGTGACCCTCGACAGCTTTCCGCCCACTTGCCCCTTCTGGGCATAGGAGGATCCGTCATCTTTGACAGATAGGCTGTATGCCTTGCCGTCCACCTTGCGATCCCAGCGCCGCTCGCCTGGCATCATGGTGTAAACCCAATCCAAACGATCTTCAATTTGGCTTAACTCGTTGGCGATTTCCATGACAGAGCTGAATCGTGCGGCAATGTCGGTCTCAATGCATTTTTTTATGACTTTCCGCAGGCGCGCCGGAATGTGCGAGGGAAAAACATCTCGCTCAGGGAATTTTCCATTTCTGACGGCGAACTTAAATCCGTCACGATCGAAAGTCATCGGATCAGCACCAAATGCTGAAAACTGTTTATTGAACTCGGCGTTGCCGTTCGCCATTCGATACAGCGTTAATCCGAACTGATAGATATCGAACTCCGGGCCAAACGCGATTCCCGATCCAAAGGATTCTGGAGGCCTCATCTTGTAGTAGAGCCGATCTTGTTCTGCTGTCCCATTCACGCTAGTTCTAGCCGCGAGGCCGAAATCTGAAAGCAAGCCTTCGCCTCTGTCCGATAGCAAGATATTGTCTGGTTTGACGTCAAAGTGAATTAACTTTTTTGAATGAATGTGATGCAAAGCACTGGCGACATTGCATCCAAGACCAACGATTTCACGCACCGACAGATTGCGCGAATTCAGTTGAGCCCCGAGCGATCCCGATTTGTAGAACGGCATCGCGATGAAAATATGATCGCTATCCTGGCAGGCATAGAGAACTTGAACGACGTTAGGGTGCGCGCTTAGATACAGGATGCGCGATTCATCAAAGTACTTGTCTACGTCAAGGTCTGCTTTGGCAATTTTCTTGACCACTATCTGAGCATCAAGTTGCTTGTCATCTGCAATGAAGCAAGTGGAGTTCTTTCCTTCATGTCCAATTTCCTTGACAAAAGTGAACTCGACTTCGGCCTTGTTGTGAGGCTTAAGCATTGACATGTTGTGCTCCCAGTGCACAAAGGAAAGCTTCACGCGCCTCCTTGGACAACTTGCTCCAACCCTCAACGCTCCAGTCTTTCGCACCATCAACCAACAATTTGAAATCTGTACGGGGAATCTGCAATCGCGCAGTTATTGAAGATATCTGACCGACGTAATAGCCTCGCAATGAGCTACTCGCGAATGCCTCCTGCACAACGCCTTCCAACTGAACGCGTTCAATGCTAATTCGCTGAGCGTTAGGCTCGGTCACTCTTACGCCGGCAACCTCCACGTCGTATTCACGCAAGATATCGAGCAGGTTGATTCGAACGTATTTCAAGGAGTCCGGTACATCAAATGCAGCAGGCACCAGCAGATCTTCGACATTCACGATTTCGTCTCTGTCACTGTCGTAGACAACGAAAGTCACCGCTTTTGGCTTTACGCGAATGCCAATGGTGATCAAGGTTTTGCCTTTAGCTGTAATTTCATACAGTATACTCTTCTCGTCATTGCTGAGCATAGATTGTGGGGAGATGTCCCCCCTCTCTCAATGAGGTAAACACCGACGGTGAACTGCTCACTGTGGGACGCTACCGCTGTCCATTCCCTTCGCAAACCTCCCCACCCCCGCCCCCACAATCCCGCGCAGCCCCGCGCTCGCTATCTCCACCGTACAACTGAGCACACCCGACCCGCAATAGATCGTCTCTGGCGCCAGCGCGGTGTCGTCGAGCAGCAGGCGGATGCCCTCGCCCACCGCCACGAACGGGCAGACGGCGCCGGGCTCCATGTGCAGGCGCTCGCGCATCTCGCCGCCGTCCAGCATGCCCATGCCGGCGCGTGAAACGCCCAGCGCCCTGGCCACCGCGCCGTAGTCCACCTTGTCGAGCATGCGCAGCGTCACCAGCGCCAGGCCGGCGGGCGTCTTGAAGGCCAGGGTCTTGAGCATCCGCTGCGCGTCGAAGCCGTGCTGCTCCAGGTAGGGCCGCAGTTCTTCCGTGGTCTGCCAGAATTCGGCGGGGGCCGATGGTGGAGGTGATGGTGGCGGTCATGGGCGCTCAAGCAGTTTTGGTGCGGGTTGTGGGCCGTTTTTGACCCGGGAGCCGCGCCAATGCTGCTTGCGGCCTTTGCGCAGACGAGGCGGTCGCCCATCTGCAGCTGCTGCTTGAAGGCGGTCCACTTGGCGTGGTGTTCGCCGAAGGGGCTGATCAGCGTCTTGCCGTCCTGCGTATGCGCCACGGCGTTGAGCCGTTCAACATACGGCCTTGACCGGGCGGCTGCCCCCCACGCCCTGGTCGCGCAAGCAATATCCATGCGCTTTCCCGGCCATTTTCGGCCCGGAAGGCGCACCAATACTGCTTGGCGGCTTTCGCCGCTCAGCCTGCTGCGTACTGCTCGAAGAACCCGATCGGGTGCACCTCGATGCCCCAGCCGGCCTCTTCGCCCAGCGTGCCGCACGGGTGCAGCGAGGCGATGCGCAGGGCTTCTTCCCTGTCGGCCGCCTCGATGATGAAGAAGCCGCCCACCACTTCCTTGGATTCAACGAACGGTCCGTCGGTCACCTTGGGCTTGCCGCCGCGCGGGCGCACGCTGATGGCCGGGCCATCCAGCGAGGCGCTCACGCGCAGCTGGCCGGTGGCCTTGAGTTCGGCGTCCTTCGCCGGGCACTGGCTGGTGATGGCTTTGACCGCATCGGCCGGCAGGGCGCCCATTTGCGTGGGGTTGTAGTAGGCGAGGCAGAGGTATCTGGTCATGGGCTTCCTGGTCTTTGGGTTGGTTGTACCTGTACGACGAACCAGCCGGGCGGAATCGACATTCAAGGATAGGGCAGCTTTGGCAGCCAATTGCTGACCAGTTGACACCTGTCAGGTCAACGCCAGTTCGCACGGCTATGATGGTTTTTCCCCGCTGTCACTACCGGCGCTCCAGGCGAACGGCCTCTCCACAGGCTCACGTTTTCTGCGGCTTCCAGCGCCAATTCCCTCGCGTTTTCTTGCACGCCGTCCCCACCGGAAGGCTGGTGCCTGCCTCGCTTTCACCCGGGTTACCCCATGGCCACCAGAAAACAGGGTCGCGGCAACGCCGTTGCCGCCTCCACGCGCGACATGCCCTCCGGCGGCACGGACGTTGTGCAAGGCGACAGGACGGTGCTGCTCTTTGCGTTGACCGCCTTCCTGGCGCCGGCCCTGGGCTCGCCCCGCTCGGAGCTGTTGCCCGACACGCTTAAATCCGCGATCGTGGCCTTTGGCGTGCTCGTCGCAGCCACGCTGTTTTTCTGGCACCAGCGCAACCGGCGCGACGGCCTTCGCTGGCACGCCATCCTGTGGCTGCCGGTGGGGCTGATGATGTACGCGCTGGGCAGCATGGCCTGGGCGCACACCTACCTGGGCGGCGTGGAGACGATTCGCTGGTTCCTGTTCAGCCTGCTGCTGTGGCTGGGGGCAAACACGCTGTCGCGCGAGCGCATCCCCCTGCTGGCATGGGGCATCCATTGCGGTACTGTCACTGCCGCGCTGTGGGCTGCGCTGCAGTTCTGGTTTGATTTCTCGTTCTTCCCGCAGGGGCCCAACCCGGGTTCGACTTTTGCGAACCGCAATTTCTTCGCCGAGTTCGCGACCTGCACGCTGCCTTTTTCGGCGCTGTTGCTGGCCCGCTCGCGCAGCCGCGGACAGATTGCGCTGCTGGCCGTCACCACCGCGCTGGTCATCGTGTCGATCCTCATGACGGGTACCCGCAGCGCACTCGCGGCCATGTGGTTGCAGCTGCTGCTGATCCTGCCGGTCATCGGCTGGCTCTACCGCAAGCAGTTCGCCTTTGCGCAATGGGACGGCGCGAGCCGGGTTCTGGCCATCGGCCTGCTGCTGGCATCGGTTGCCGGCATGGGCATGATCCGCACGGCCAACCCGCAGCTCGTCGAGGAAGCCCGGGCCCAGGGCAAGGGCCTGACGGCGCTGGAGCGCGGCTTCAAGCGCACATCGCGCATTTCAATGGAAGACGGCTCCCTGGCCGTGCGCCTGGTGATGTGGAACGCCACCCTGCGCATGATCCAGCTGCGCCCGCTGTCCGGTGTCGGCGCCGGCAACTGGGAAAGCGATATCCCGCTGTACCAGGCAGAGGGCACGCAGGCCGAAACCGACTTCTACGTCCACAACGAATTCCTTCAGCTGCTGGGTGAATACGGGCTGGCGGGCTGGCTGTTCCTGCTGCTCCTGCTGGCCTACCTGGTGCAGGCGGCGTGGCGCACGCTGCGCAACCCGTCGGCCGCGGCGCAGGCGGAGGCGCCGTTCCGGGCCGCAGCCCTGTGCAGCCTGTTCGCGCTGTTTGTCGTCAGCAATGTGGGCTTTCCCTGGCGGCTGGCCTCAACCGGCGCGCTGTTTGCGATGTGCCTGGCCGTGCTGGCCGCCTCCGACTCCAGGCTCGCCTACACGGGCTGGGGCGGGGCCCAGCGCATCAACTGGAGGCCCGCCTTTTCACAGGCCATGGCGATCGTCATGATGGTGACGCTGGCCATGGCCGCCTACATCACGCAGCAGGCGGTGGCCAGCGAAGACAGGATCATCAAGGCGACCATCATCGCGCTGACCATTTCCTCGTCCGGTGACTACCAGAACCCGCGATGGGACAAGATGAAGTTGGACATGCTGCGCCTGATCAAGGAAGGCATCGACATCAACCCCCACTACCGCCGCATCACGCCCAAGGTCGCCGACGAGCTGGCCAAATGGGGCGACTGGAAGAACGCGGTCTGGATCTGGGAGTCGGTGCTTTCGTCACGCCCGTATGTGGTGGCCATCATGACCAACGTGGCCCGCGGCCACGCGCTGACCGGCAGCGAGGACAAGGCCCTGGTCTACCTGGCGCGAGCCAAGAAGCTGCAGCCCTATGCCTCATCCGTCCGGTCGCTGGAGGTGGTGCTGCTCAGCAAGATGGGCCAGGAGGCCAAGGCCATGGAACTGGCGCGCGACGCCATCAACCACAACGCCTACGACTACGACCTGGTCAACGCAGGCTTTGTGCTGGGCTGGCGCGGCGGCGACTTTCCGCTGGCGGTGCAGTCCATGGAGCTGCGCATCAAGGACTGGCCCGACACCCGGGCGCAAGGCCTGGTTCAGCTGGGCAACCTGTACGCGACCGGCATCCGAAATGAACCCAAGGCGCTGGCCTCGTACAAGGCAGGCGTTGCAGCGATGCTGCCTGCCGAGCGGGATGCATTGATCGCCCAGATTCCGCAGGCGTTCTGGGCCCGGCTGGGCATCGTGGCGCGGTCGGCGCTGGCGGTTGCCAGGCCGGCTCAATAGCCCACTGAGGCCGCCGCATCCAGGAAGCCGCGGAATGAGCCCACGTCCTGGAAGTTGAACTGCCTGCCGTTGTGCAGGAAGACCCGGCCGTCTTTCGTGCCCAGGTAGGTGTCGGTGGCCGGGTAATGCCGGTAGGTGTAGCCCGACAGGGTTCCGGAAGTCGAAGCGCCCGGGAAAAATTGCGGGAACGCGGCCTGCGCCCAGTTGAACACGCGGTCCGCGTCCAGCCGCAGCCAGCGGGCGTGGCCGGCCGCCAGCGCCGCAGCGGCCTCGGGCTTGCAGTAGACGCCGAAAGTGATCTTGGTGCAGTCGCCGGCATCAGGGAAGCCCAGGCCCCAGAAGAAGCCGCCGGCCACCAGGTCGTTGTAGCGGGCGTTCACGTTGAAGAACGCTTCGATGACGTTGCGCTGCTGCGTGAT
>CALRME020000020.1:0-13474 GCA_943369045.1 Sphingobacterium thalpophilum | reverse complement strand
CTCAGCGCCGCCGTTGGTGCCCGTGATCGGCGGCGTGGTGAGCTTGAGGCCCTTCTCCACCCCATGCAGGCCGGCAGCGATCACGGCCGCCATCGCCAGGTAGGGGTTCACGTCCGCGCCGGGGCAGCGCGTCTCAAGGCGGGTAGCTTTGGGGCTTCCTGCGATCACCCGAAAGCTCGCCGTGCGGTTGTCCATGCCCCAAGTGGGCTTGACCGGCGCCCAGAAACCGTCGACCAGGCGCTTGTAGCTGTTGATGGTCGGCCAGATCATCGGGCCGAATTCCATCATGCAGGCCACCTGGCCGGCGACGTAACTCTCGAACAGCTTGCTCATCCTGCGCGGATTTTTCGCGTCGTAGAACAGGTTGGTCTTGCCGTCGGACAGGCTCTGGTGGATGTGGCCGCTGCAACCGGGCAGCTGCTGGTTGGGCTTGGCCATGAAGCTGGGCATGATGCCGAAACGCGAGCCGATTTCCTTGGCACCGGTTTTGAACAGGATGGCGCGGTCGGCCTGGGCCAGCGCTTCGGAAAAGCCGATGGCCACCTCGTAGACGCCAGGACCGGTCTCGGTGTGCAAGCCTTCGATCGGCACATCGAAGGCGAGCATCTCGTCCATCAGGGCATTGAAGAAGCCCTGGTTCTGGTTCATGCGCAGCAGCGAATAGCCGAACATGCCCGGCGTGAGCTGCTCGGGGCCTACGCCTTTCTTGGCGGCCCAGCTCTGCGGCGTTTCAAGAAAGTTGAACCACTCGAACTCCATGCCTGTCATGGGCATGAAGCCCATCTTTTGCGCGCGCTTGAGCACGCGCTTGAGCGTCTGGCGCGGGCACACGGCATGCGGCGTGCCATCGGCATTGACGAACTCGCCCAGGAAGAAATCGACGCCGTTGTCCCAGGGCACCTTGCGGTGAGTGTCCATGTCCAGCCGCGCCAGCGCATCGGGAAAGCCGTGCTGCCAGCCCGTGACCTGCGTGTTGTCGTAGCAGGTGTCCATCATGTCCCAGCCCAGCACCACGTCGCAGAAGCCGAAGCCGCCATCGACCGCTCCTTCGAATTTTCCCTTGTGCAGGTACTTGCCGCGCAGGATGCCGTCGATGTCGCTGACGGCGACCTTGACCTTGTTCGCGCCGGCCTTGCGGATGGCGGCGAGGGCGGGATGGACTTTGGGAGCCATGGTTCTTGCCTTCCTGGAATGCGGATCGGGGGGACTGCTCAGATCGAGGGCTCGCCGGAAGCAATGCCCATGTCCTGCAGCGCCAGCTCCACCGCATGCACCGCCTGTTCGATCTCGTCGGGGCCGATGGCGCCAATGCAGCCTACGCGAAAAGTCTCGACCTGTGTGAGCTTGCCCGGATACAGGATGAAACCCCGCGCGCGCGCCGCCGCATAGAAGGTCTTGAAGTCGTAGCGCGAATCGCCCGGCGCATGGAAGGTGACGATGATGGGCGCCTGGATGGCCGGGTCCAGGAAGGGCATGAAGCCCAGCCGTGCCATGCCGTCAATCAGCGTCTGGTAGTTTCGCGTGTAGCGCGCGAGCCGCGCCTTCTGGCCGCCTTCTGCCTCGAACTGCTCGATGGCTTCCGCCAGAGCCACGACCACATGGGTCGGCGGCGTGAAACGCCACTGGCTGGTTTTTTCCATGTAGGTGTACTGGTCGTGCAGGTCCATGGCCAGCGACTGGCTGCGGCCGGCGCAGCCGTCCAGGATGGCCTTGCGGATGAAGACAAAACCCATACCGGGCACGCCTTCCAGGCACTTGCCGCTGGCGGCGATGAGCGCATCGAATTTCGTTTCGCGCGCATCGATGGGCAGCGCCGCGAATGAACTCATTGCATCGACGATCAGGCCCTTGCCGTGTTTCGCACAGACGTCGGCGATTTCCTGTAACGGATTGAGCACACCGGCGCCGGTTTCGCAGTGGATCAGCACCACGTGGGTGATGCTCTTGTCCGCAGCCAGCTTTTCAGCAACCTCGGCGGGTGACGCCTGCGCCGCTTCGTCGAAAGGCATCAGCGTGCAGGTGCGGCCCATCATGGTGGTAAGTTTTGCCGCGCGTTTGCAATAGGCGCCGTTGTCGAGCACCAGCACGTGCCCATCCACCGGGACGATGGTGGCGATGGCGGCCTCCACGCTGAAGGTGCCGCTGCCCTGCAGGGGAACCACGACATGCGTCTCCTCGCCATGGATGACGCTCAGCAGGCTCTTGCGCACACGCGCCGTGACGGCGTTGAAGTCGCTGTCCCACGAGCCCCAGTCACGCAGCATGGCAAGCTTGGTGCGAAGCGTGGTGGTGAGCGGTCCGGGTGTGAGGAGGATCTTGTCGCGGTCCATTCCTGTCTCCTTGTCTGTCTGGGTGTCTGGTTATCTGTCTGAAGTCCGCCACGCCTGCGTACGGCGGTTGACCCACCACGCGAGCGCCATGAACAGCAATGTTGCAATCGTGGAAGCTATGCCGATCAGCACCGCCATGGCGGCAGCGGCGCCCATCTCGCCAGCCTCGTCGAGGTTCAGGATGGCGATGGACGCGACCTTGGTCTCGGGCGAATACAGGAACACCACGGCCGAGATCGTGGTCATGGCGTTGATGAAGAAGTAGCGGGCAATATCCACCAGGGCGGGCGTGCAGATGGGTAGCGTCACACGCCAGAAGGTCTTGAAGAAGGGCACCTTGAGCGAGGCGCTGACGGCTTCGAATTCACCGTCCAGCGCCTTCAGCGCCGTCACTGCCGTGAGATGGCCGGTGGTGTAGAAATGGACGATGGTGCACAGCGTCAGCAGCGTCACCGTGTGGTACAGGCCGTTGAGCGGATTGTTGGGCTCGTTGAAGAAGAAGATGTAGCCCAGGCCCAGCACCAGTCCGGGCACCGCCATCGGCAGCATGGCCAGCATCTTCACAATGCCTCGCAGGCCATCCATGCCCTTGGTTTTTTCCAGCAGGTAGGCGCCACTGAATACGAGCGCGGTACCAAAGAACGCCGTACCGGCGGCCATCTTCAGGCTGTTGACGAAGCCGACGCCGACTTCCGCATCAACCAGTCCCATGGCGTAGTGGCGCAAGCTGGGTGCAAGGTTGTAGGGCCAGAAGCTGGCGAAAGAGGCGAACACTGCCATGCCCAGCATCGCCAGCACCAGGAAGGCGATGAAGCAGCAGTAGGCCGTCATCACCATGTCGTAGCTGCGCGACGGACTGGGCCGGTAAGGTACGGCGCGCGCCGTCAGCATGGCGGTCTGGCGGCGGCTCACGTAGTTGTCCACCGCGAAGGTCAGAACGGCGGGCGCCAGCAGCAGTATGGCGACGACGGCACCCTTGGCGAAGTCCTGCTGGCCGATCACCAGCTTGAACACGTCCGTCGACAGTACATTGAAATTGCCGCCGATGACCTTGGGAATGCCAAAGTCTGTAATCACCAGGGTGAAGGTCACCAGCGCAGCGGATATCAGGCCGTACTTGGCGCCCGGCAGGGTGATGGTGAAGAATTTGCGCGCAGCACTGGTGCCCATGGCATCGGCCGCCTCATACAGCCGCGCATCGGACAGGCTCAACGCCGTGACCAGGATCATCAGCGCGTGGGGAAACACGGCGAAGCACTCAGCCATCAGGATGCCAGGGGCGCCATAGATTTCGGAGATGCCGAGCCCGGTCAGCCAGGCCTTGAGCACGCCCTGGTTGCCGAACCAGTAGATCAGCGAGATGGCCGACAGCAGCGATGGCGCGAGCAGTGGCACCAGCGTGATGCCGCGAAACAGCGGTTTGAGCGGCATGCACGAGCGCGTCAGGGCGTAGGCGAAACCGAAAGCCAGGGGCACTGCGATCAACGTGACGGCGCTGGAAATCCAGATGCTGTTCCACAGGCTCTCAAGAAGCGCCGGTGTGCGGGCATAGTCGATGAAGTTGCGCAGCCAGACAAACTCGCCCTCCTTGCCCTGCAGCGCCTGCAGCAGGATGGACAGCAGGGGCAACGCCAGAAAGGCCGTGAGCAGCAAGGCGACGATGAGCAGCGCGACGTGGGCGGTGCGGTCTGTCCAGTGGGATCGGAGCCTGACTTCCGCACCGGCCTGCTTCAGAACGGCGGCCATCTAGAACACCTTGATGCGCTCGGGCAGCAGCTTGAGTTTGAGTGGCGAGCCCACCTCCAGCGACTGCTCCGACAGGAAGTTCAGCGACAGGTAGACGGTGAGCTTGTTGGCATCGAGCGCCGGCGACGCCACGCGTACGTGGCAATAAGAGCCCAGGAACTCGATCTTTTCGATGCTGGCGTCGAACACATGGGGGTCGTCGGCGCCGATGGGCCTGGCCAGCACGTCCTCGGGGCGCAGGTAGATGCGCGCATCACGGTCTGCGCCATCGCAGGGAATGCTCAGGGAGCCGAAGTTCAGCATGCCGGACGTGACGCGGGCCGGCAGCACGTTCACCTTGCCGACGAAGTCGGCCACGAAGGGCGAGGCCGGCTCGCGGTAGATGTCCATGGGCGTGCCGACCTGCTCGATCACGCCGTGGTTCATCACCACGATGCGGTCAGCCACCGACAGCGCCTCTTCCTGATCGTGGGTCACCATGATGGTGGTGACGCCCAGCTTTTGCTGCAGCGCGCGAATCTCCGAGCGCAGCCGCAGCCGTTCCAGCGCGTCCAGTGCCGACAGTGGCTCATCGAGCAATAGCAGGCCGGGCGACGTGGCGAGGGCCCGCGCCAGCGCGATGCGCTGCTGCTGGCCCCCCGAGAGTTGCGAGGGGTACTTGGGCTCACTGCCGGGCAGGCCCACCAGCTTGACCAGTTCGCTCACCCGCTTGTTGATCTCCGCCCTCGGCGTCTTGCGGTTGACGAGGCCGTAGGCGACGTTGTCGGCGACGCTCAGGTTGGGGAACAACGCATAGCTCTGGAACACGATTCCGTAATCACGCTGGGCCGGCGGCAGGCGCGAAATATCGCGCTCCGCCTGCCAGACCTCGCCGGAGGTTTGCACCTCCAGCCCGGCGATGATGCGCAGGAGGGTTGTCTTGCCGCAACCCGAGGGGCCGAGAAAGCAGACGAACTCACCCTTGCGAATGCCCAGGTTGATGTCCTGCAGGGCCGTGAAAGCGCCAAACTCCTTGCGGACGTGGCGCAGGTCTAGAAACAGGTCCTGGGTCACTTCCGGGCCGGTCCTCAGCGCTTCTCGGTCTTCGAGTTGTAGCGCTTGGTCCACTCTTCCAGGATGCGCTCGCGGTTGTCGGCCGCCCACTTGAAGTCCATCTTGACCAGGCGGGCTTCGTAGTCCTTGGGCACGTTGGCCAGCGGAGGCGCCAGGCCCGGCTGCGCGGTGATCGCGAAGTTCTTGCCGTACAGCATCATCGCGTCCTTGCTGGAAGCCCAGTCGGCCAGCTTCTTGGCGGCGTCCAGCTTCTTGGTGCCCTTGTGGATGGCAAAGGCTTCCAGGTCCCAGCCCAGGCCTTCCTTGGGGAACACCAGGTCGATGGGTGCGCCCTTGGCCTTGTTGCTGTTGCCGCGGTATTCGAACGAGATGCCGACAACGAACTCGCCGGCGGCCGCCATGTTGCAGGGCTTGGAGCCCGAATGCGTGTACTGGGCGATGTTCTCGTGCAAGCCGTCCATGTATTTCCAGCCGCCGCCCTTGCCCTTGTCGTCGCCGAACATGGTGAGCCATGCGGTCACGTCGAAGTAGCCGGTGCCGCTGGACGCAGGGTTGGGCATGACGACCTGGCCCTTGTAAACCGGCTTGGTCAGGTCTTTCCAGGTTTCGGGCTTGGGGATGTTTTTCTTCTGCGCTTCGACGGTGTTGAAGCAGACCGTGGCGCCCCACACGTCCATGCCGAACCAGGCCGGCGGGGTCTTCTTGTCCTTGTACTGGCTCATGATGCCGTCAAGGTTCAGGGGCGCGTAAGGAATCAGCATGCCCTTGCTGTCAAGCAGCGCCAGGCTGGAGGCCGCCACGCCCATCACCACGTCAGCCTGCGGATTGGCCTGTTCGGCCAGCAGCTTTGCGGTAATGACACCCGTAGAGTCGCGGACCCATTTGATTTCAATGTCGGGGTAGGCCTTGTTGAAGCCTTCCTGGTAGGCCTTGATCTGGTCGGTTTCCAGCGCGGTGTAGACCAGCAGCTGGGTTTTCTGGGCCATCGCACCGGCCGCGAACGCGGCAAGGCCGGTCAGGACAAGGGACTGGACGATTCTGGACAGACGCATGAGGACTCCTCTGAAAGCAAAAAAGATGTCAATGCTGCAAACCTGCGGTGACGCCGTGATGACACTTTGCAATGCCTTCGCTTCATCCCACACCCCTGAAATTTGATTTAACGCCGACCTGTAAATGTTGTCAATTGTTTTTTGCAGATTGTTGACAATCTACGGAATGGTGCTTTAATTCAGGGCATGAACGCCGTGCTCCACCCGACGATTGCGCTGTTGCAGAGCAGCTCGCTCACCAACGTGGTGCAGCAGGAAATCGAGCGCGCCATCCTGCAGGGCGAATACGCACCGGGCAGCAAGCTGATCGAGGCCACGCTGGCACAGCAGATGGGTGTCTCGCGCGGGCCGGTGCGTGAGGCCTTCCGCATGCTCGAGGAAGCCGGCCTGCTGCGCAACGAGAAAAATCGCGGCGTCTTCGTGCGCGACATCCCGATCGACGAAGCCGTGGAAATCTTCGACCTGCGCGCGGCGATGGACGAACTGGTAGGCCGGCAGCTGGCCGCCAACATCACGCCGCCCCAGCTCAAGGAGATCAAGGGGCTGGTCGACGCCATGGAGAAGGCCGTGAAGGCCGAGGACGCGCGCCAGTACCACCTGCTCAACCTCACCTTCCACGACCGGCTGGTGGAAATGGCGGGCAACCGCAAACTCACCGCCATTTACCGCAAGCTGATCAAGGAGCTGTCGCTGTTTCGCCGGCTGAACCTGGCCGATGGCTGGCTGCTGCCGATTTCGGCCAGCGAGCACCGCGCCATCGTCAAGGCCATTGCCTCGGGCGACGCCGACGCCGCCGGCCGCGCCATGTTCGACCATGTCATGGAGAGCAAGGTGCGCACCATCGAAAACGACCTGCGCAGGCAGACAGTGCGCGAAGGCAATTCCGTGCCCGCGCCGGCCGCCCGCAACTGAAAAGGCTCCACGTGCTGACCGTCAACAACCGCAATTACAAGAAGCCCACCCACCCCACCGTGGTGGTCTGCGTCGATGGCTGCGAGCCTGACTACCTGGCCCAGGCCGTGGCCAGCGGCGAAATGCCCTGGCTCAAGAAGGTGCTGGCCGAAGGCGAGGGCCTGATCGCCGAATGCGTGGTGCCCAGCTTCACCAACCCCAACAACCTGTCCATCGTCACCGGCGTGCCGCCAAGCGTGCACGGCATCTGCGGCAACTACCTGTTTGACCAGGCCAGCGGCACCGAGGTGATGATGAACGACCCCAAGTGGCTGCGCGCGCCCACGCTGCTGGCCACGCTCGCCGACGCCGGTTACTCCGTCGCCGTCATCACCGCCAAGGACAAGCTGCGCCGCCTGCTGGGACACAGGATGAAAGGCATCTGCTTTTCGTCGGAGAAGGCGGACCAGCTGTCGATGGAAGAGAACGGCATCACCGGCGTGCTGGAACTGGTGGGCAAACCCGTGCCCAGCGTCTACAGCGCCGACCTGTCGGAGTTCGTCTTCGCCGCCGGCGTGAAGATCATGGAAAAGCAGCGCCCTGATGTGATGTACCTGTCCACGACCGACTACGTACAGCACAAGCACGCACCGGGCACCGCCGGCGCCAACTCGTTCTACAGGATGATGGACGGCTACCTGGCACAGCTCGAAGCCCTGGGCTGCGTGATCGCGCTCACGGCCGACCACGGCATGAATGCCAAGGTGGCGATGGACGGCACGCCCGACGTGATCTACCTGCAGGACTGGTGCGATGCGCAGCTGGGCGCCGGCGTCGCCCGCGTCATCCTGCCCATCACCGACCCGTACGTGGTGCACCACGGCGCGCTTGGCTCCTTTGCCACCATTTACCTGCCCGTGACCGTGCAGGCAACGACGGTGGCCAGCCAGCTGCAGCGCATCAAGGGCATGGAGACGGTTCTCACGCGCGAGGAAGCCGCAGCGCGGTTCGAGTTGCCGGCCGACCGCATCGGCGACATCGTGTGTGTGTCCGAGCGCTTTACCGTCATTGGCACTTCGGCCAGCAAGCATGACCTGTCGGGCCTGGACGCGCCCCTGCGCTCGCACGGCGGCATCAGCGAACAGCGCGTGCCGCTGATCCTCAACCGCAAGCTGCCGGGCCTGGACCTGACGCGGCGCCTGCGCAACTTCGACGCATTCGACCTGGCGCTGAACTACGCGCAGTAATTTCCGGGAGCCCCGCGTGATCGACCAGTACATTCGCGACCACCAGCTCAACCTGATGCGCATCGCCGGCCGCAAGGTGGGTGAAGGCCGCAGCGGCGACCGGGCCATCGAGGTCTTCAACCCCTACTCGGAAAAGTGCATAGGCACCGTTCCCAAGGCCACGCTGGACGAGGTGCGCGAAGCCTTTGCGACCGCCCACGCGTGCCAGCCCAAACTGACACGCTACGAGCGCGCCGCCATCCTGAACAAGGCAGCCGCCATCATCCGAGACCGGCTCGACGAAGTGGCCGCGTTGATCACCGCCGAAGCGGGCCTGTGCATCAAGGACGCGCTCTACGAGGCCGGCCGAGTCTCCGACGTGCTGCTGTTCGGCGCCACCGAGGTGCTCAAGGACGACGGCCAGATCTTCAGCTGCGACCTGACACCCCATGGCAAGAAGCGAAAGGTGTTCACCCATCGCGCGCCGTTGCTGGGCGTGATCACCGCCATCACGCCCTTTAACCACCCGATGAACCAGGTGGCGCACAAGGTGGTGCCCAGCATTGCCACAAACAACCGCATGGTGCTCAAGCCCTCGGAAAAGGTGCCGTTCTCGGCCATCCTGTTCGCCGACATCCTGTACGAGGCTGGCCTGCCGCCCGAAATGTTGAGCGTGGTCACCGGCGACCCGCGCGAGATCGCCGATGAGCTGATCATGAATTCCATGGTCGATCTGGTGACCTTCACCGGTGGTGTGGCGATTGGAAAGTACATCGCCCGCAAAGCCGGCTACCGCCGGGTGGTGCTGGAGCTCGGTGGCAACGACCCCATCATCGTGATGGAAGACGCCGACATCGACGAAGCCTCAACGCTCGCGGTGCAGGGCAGCTACAAGAATTCAGGCCAGCGCTGCACAGCGGTCAAACGCATGCTGGTGCACGAATCTGTCGCCGGCCGCTTCACCGAGCAGGTGGTGGACAAGACCCGGGCCTGGGCCTATGGCAACCCCATGGACAAGGCCAACGACATGGGTACGGTGATCGACGCTGAAGCGGCAATGCTGTTCGAGTCACGCGTCAATGAGGCCGTGTCGCAGGGCGCGCGCCTGCTGGTGGGCAACCGCCGCATCGGCGCGCTGTATTCGCCCACGGTGATCGACAAGGTTTCTCCGGAGATGATGGTGGCGAAAGAGGAAACGTTCGGGCCCGTCTCGCCCATCATCCGCTTCAAGACGATCGACGAAGCCATCCGCATATCCAATGGCACGGCCTACGGGCTTTCCAGCTCGGTGTGCACCAACAGGCTCGACTACATCACCCGCTTTGTCTCGGAGCTGCACGTAGGCAGCGTCAATGTGCGCGAGGTGCCCGGTTACCGGCTGGAACTGACGCCTTTCGGCGGCATCAAGGACTCGGGCCTGGGCTACAAGGAAGGCGTGCAGGAAGCCATGAAGAGCTTCACCAACCTGAAAACGTATTCCCTGCCATGGGCCTGAGTTTCGAAGACATCGAGCGGCTTTTTGCCGAGCGCGGCGGCGAGCAGTACACCGGCGAGCCGGTGACGCAACTGGAGCACGCGCTGCAGTCCGCGCTGCTGGCCGAGCAGGAGGGCGCCGATGACGAGCTGGTCACCGCCGCGTTGCTGCATGACCTGGGCCACCTGCTGCACAACCTTGGCGCGACGCCCACCCTGCAGGGCGTCGACGACGTCCACCAGTACCGCGCCCTGCCCTTTTTGCGCGGGCTGTTCGGCGACAACGTGATCGACGCCATCAAGCTGCACGTGGATGCCAAACGCTACCTCTGCGCGACGCGCCCGGCCTACTTCGCCTCGCTCTCGGACGACTCGAAACGCTCCCTTGCGCTGCAGGGCGGCATCTTCTCCGACAGCCAGGCAGCGGCCTTCATCGGCCAGAGCGGCGCGGAGCGCGCCGTGCGCCTTCGCATCTGGGACGACCTGGCCAAGGCCGATGGCCTGCCCACGCCGCCACTGTCCCATTACCTGGAACGGGCGCGCCGCTGCGCCATCCCTGCCAACGCACGGGAAACGCAGCCTTCATGATCCTCACCTGGCCCGTCGTCGCGGCGGTGCTGTTTGGCGCGTTGCTGCATGCCAGCTGGAACGCGCTGGTCAAGTCCAGCCCGGACAAGGCGCTGGACACGGCGGTCATCCACCTGGTGGGCTCGCTGCTGGCAATACCGCTGGTCATGTTCACCGGCTGGCCGCCCGCTGCGTGCTGGCCCTTCATCCTGGCCTCGACGGTCATCCACATCGGCTACTACATCGCGCTTGCCGGCGCGTACAAGCATGGTGATCTTGGGCTGACCTATCCGCTGATGCGCGGCACCGCCCCCTTGCTGGTGGCCCTGTCGTCGGGTTTCATGCTGGGCGAGTCGCTCAGTCCGCTGGCCTGGGCGGGCGTCGTGGGCGTGTGCTGCGGCGTGCTGGCGCTGGGCCTGTCACGGCACGCCCTGGAGCGGCCGCGGGCCGTCAGTTTTGCCCTCGCCAACGCCGTGATCATCGCCATCTACACGGTGGTCGATGCGCTGGGCTCGCGCGCCGCCTATGCGGGCGGTGGCAATGCGCTGCAATACGTGGCGGCGCTGTTCGTCCTGGATGGCTGGCCATTCGCCACGATCGTGTTCATGCGGCGCGGCGGCGCGGTGGTCTGGCCCTATGCGCGCGGCCGGCTGCCGGTGGCGATCGGCGCGGCGCTGGCCTCGTTCGGCTCCTACGGCATCGCGCTGTGGGCGATGAGCCGCGCGCCTGTGGCGACGGTGGCCGCACTGCGCGAGACCTCAGTGCTGTTCGCCGCACTGCTGGGCAGCTGGTTCCTCAAGGAAGCCTTCACGGTGCGGCGTGCGATCGGCACGGGCGTGATCGTGGCGGGCGTCATGGCTCTAAGACTGGGATAACCCGATGGCCCTTCCAACCCACGCCCAAACCATCATCGTCGGCGGCGGCATCGCCGGCTGCTCGGTGGCCTACCACCTCGCGAAACTGGGCCGCACCGACGTGCTGCTGCTCGAGCAGGGCAAGCTGACCAGCGGCACCACCTGGCATGCGGCCGGCCTGGTCGGGCAGATGCGGCCCAACCGCAACATGACGCAGATGAGCAAGTACGGCATCGAGCTGTACGCCACGCTGGAGGCGGAGACGGGCCTGGCCACCGGCTGGAAACAGTGCGGCAGCGTCAACGTCGCAAAGACGCCCGAGCGCATGAAGGTGCTCAAAAAGCAGCTGGCCATGGCGCGCAGTTTCGGGGTGGAATGCCACGAGATCTCGCCCGCCGAGGCAGGCGAAAAATACCCGGTGATGCGCACCGACGACCTGCAGGGCGCGCTCTGGCTGCCAGGCGACGGCAAGGCCAACCCGGCCGACCTGTGCATGTCGCTGGCCAAGGGCGCGCGCAACCGCGGCGTGAAGGTGGTGGAGGGCATCGAAGTCACCGGTGTGATCATCGAGAACGGCCGGGCGGTAGGCGTCAGGACAGCCCAGGGCGAAGTGCGCTGCGAGACCCTGGTCAACTGCGGCGGCCAATGGGCTCGGCAGTTTGGCGCTCTGGCCGGCGTCAACGTGCCACTGTATTCGGCCGAGCATTTCTACATCGTCACGGGCAAGATCCCCGGCGTGCACCCCATGCTGCCGGTGATGCGCGACCCGGACGGCTACATCTACTACAAGGAAGAAGTGGGCGGCCTGGTGATGGGCGGCTTCGAGCCCCAGGCCAAGCCCTGGAAGATGGACCCGATACCCGCGACCTTCCAGTTCGAGCTGCTGGGCGAGGACTGGGACCAGTTCGAACCGCTGATGAACGCCGCCCTGCACCGCACGCCCTGCCTGGAGACGGCGGAAATCAAGATGCTGCTCAACGGGCCGGAGAGCTTCACGCCCGACGGCAACTTCATCCTGGGTGAGGCGCCGGAGCTGCGCAATTACTTCGTCTGCGCCGGCTTCAATTCCGCCGGCATCGCCAACAGCGGCGGTGCGGGCCGGCTGATGGCCGAGTGGATCGTGGGCGGCGAGCCTTCCACCGACCTGTGGGACGTGGACATCCGCCGCTTCGGCGCGTTCACCGGCAACCGCAAGGCCCTGGCCGAGCGCACCGGCGAGACGCTGGGCCTGCACTACGCCATGCGCTGGCCCAGGCAGGAACTGGAGACCGCGCGCCCGCTGCGCACCTCGCCGCTGTTTGACCTTCTCGCCGCCAAGGGCGCCGAGTTCGGCAGCAAGAACGGCTGGGAGCGCGCGAGCTACTTCAGGCCGGATGGCTTGCCGCGACCGGAATACACACTGGAGGCGCCCGGCTGGTTGCCCTGGATGCTTGCAGAGCAGAAGGCTACGCGTGAGGCCGTGGCCCTGTATGACCAGACCTCCTTCTCCAAGCTCCTGCTGCAAGGGCGCGACGCATTGGCCTTGCTCCAGCGCCTGTGCGCCAACGAGATGGATGTGCCGGTCAACAAGATGGTCTACACGCCCATGCTGAACGCGCGCGGCGGCATCGAGAGCGACCTGACCGTGATCCGCCAGGCGGTGGACCGCTTCCTCATCATCACCGGCTCGGCGCAGGCCACCCGCGATGCCGACTGGATCAACCGGCACATTGGCGAAGATGACCGGGCCGTCCTCACCGATGTCTCCGCCCTGTACTGCGTGTTCGGCGTGATGGGCCCCAAGGCGCGCGAGCTGCTGGCGCGCGTGAGCCCGGACGACCTCTCGCCCGAAGGTCTGAAGTTTTCGTGGACCAAAGAGATTGACCTCGGCTTTGCCCGCGTGCGCGCGGCCCGCATGAGCTACGTGGGCGGCCCGGGCTTCGAACTCTATGTGCCGGTGGAAATGGCGCGCCACGCCTACCTGGCGTTGCAGGAGGCGGGCGCAGGCCTCGGCCTGAAGGACGCCGGCTACTACGCACTCGATGCCCTGCGCATCGAACAGGGACGGCGAGCCTGGGGCGCGGAGCTCGGCCCGGACGAGACGCCCTGGGAAGCCGGCCTGGGCTTCAGCGTGAAAGTGGACAAGCCGGCAGACTTCATTGGCAAGCCTGCGCTCGCCGCCGCCAAAGGCAAGCCGCTGCGCAAGAAGCTGGTGACGCTGGTGTTCGGCTCGCCCGCGTGGGCCTGGGGCGGCGAGACGCTCGTGCTGGACGGCGCACCGGCCGGTGAAATCTCATCGGTGG
>CALRME020000019.1:0-13516 GCA_943369045.1 Sphingobacterium thalpophilum | reverse complement strand
TGGATGCTTACTTGGCGGCGTTGAGCGCCTTGATCACCTTGTCGGTGATGTCGTGCTTGGGATTGATGTAGACCGCTTCTTGCAGGACCACGTCGTACTTCTCGGCTTCGGCGACCTGCTTGACGACGCGATTGGCCCGCTCGAGAACCTGCTGCAACTCTTCGTTCTTGCGGGCGTTGAGGTCCTCCTGGAATTCGCGGCGCTTGCGCTGGAAGTCGCGGTCCTGGTCAACCAACTGCTTCTGGCGCGTGTTGCGCTGGGCTTCCGACAGCGTGGGGGCCTCGCGCTCGAACTTGTCAGACAGGTTCTTGAGGGAGTTGCCGACATCCGTCAGCTCCTTCTCGCGCTTGGCAAATTCCTGCTCGAGCTTGGCCTGGGCAGACTTGGCCGTGTTGGCTTCACGGAAAATGCGATCGGTGTTGACGAAGCCGACCCGGAACTCTTCAGCCTGCGCGTGCGCAGACAGCGCGAGCACGCCGAGGAGGACAACCAGCCATTGACGGGACAGATACTTCATTAGAAAGACGTTCCAATCTGGAATTGCAATTTCTGGATTCTATCGCCAGCGAACTTCCTGATGGGGAAAGCCGCCGCGACCCTCAACGGGCCGATCGGGGAAATCCAGCTCAGGCCGACCCCGGTCGATGCCCGGAATTCGCCAAAACGGATCTTCTCGTTGTCCCCAAAAACGTTGCCGGCATCGACAAAGCCGAACATGCGCAACGTACGGTCGTTGCCGGCGCCGGGGAACGGCGCAATGATCTCGGCGTTGAGGGTGACCTTCTTGGGCCCGCCAATGACCGAGCCGGTAACGTCGCGCGGCCCCAGTGTTCCCTGCTCAAAACCGCGGACCGACCCCAGGCCGCCGGAATAGAAGTTCTTGAACACCGGGAACGGCCGGCCGCTCAGCCCCTTGCCCCATCCCGCTTCGCCGTTGAACGCCAGGGTGATCTGCTTGTTGAGCGGGACATACTGCTGGAACTGGTAGTTCGCCCGCACATAGCGCGCATCACCTGCGACGCCCATTTCCGTCGCCACGCGCTGGTAGCGGCCTGTGGTGGGTGCAATGGTGCTGTCCCGGTCATCGCGCGACCAGCCGATGGAAAGGGGCAGCGTATGGCTGGTGTAACCAAAGCGGTTCGCGTACGCCAGGTAGGCCGCGGGGATGTTGGTACCCGGCTTGATGGTCGTGCGCTCCAGGCTGCCGCCGAAGTAAACCGTGTCCACCTCACTGAACGGGACGCCAAAGCGCAGGCCGGCACCGGAAGTCACGAGCTCGTAATTGCCGCCCTGGTCTTCATAGGGCTTGGAAGTACGGTGGTACACATCCACGGTGCGCGAGATGCCGTCGGCCGTGAAGTACGGGTTGACGGTATTGAAGGCGATGGTGCGGTTGTACTTGCTGGTGTTGACTTCCAGGCCCAGATAGTTGCCCGAACCGAAAGCGTTTTCCTGCTTGATCGAGAACGACAGCGCCAGCTTCTCCGCGCTGGAGAAACCGGCTCCCAGCTGCAGGCTGCCGGTGGGCTTTTCGGTCACGACCACATTGAGGTCGATCTGGTCCGGCGCACCCGGAACGTCGCTGGTCTCGACGTTGACGTCCTTGAAGTAGCCGAGCCGGTCGACCCGATCGCGCGAGAGCTTGATCTTGTCGCCGTCGTACCAGGACGACTCGAACTGGCGGAATTCGCGGCGGATCACTTCGTCCCGCGTCCGGTTGTTGCCACCCACATTGACCCGGCGGACATAGGCGCGCCTGGAAGGGTCGGCCTGCAAGACGAAAGATACCCGGTTGTTCACACGATCTACGTCGGGCCGCGCCTCGACGTTGGCGAAAGCGTAACCAAAGCTGCCGAAATAGTCGGTGAACGCCTTGGTGGTCTCCGCCACCCGGTCCGCGTTGTACGGCTCACCTGGCTTGATGGTCACCAATGACTTGAATTCGTCATCCTTGCCCAGGAAGTTGCCCTCCAGCTTCACGCCCGAAACCACATAGCGCTGGCCTTCCGTCACGTTCACGGTGATGGAGATGTCCTGCTTGTTCGGCGAAATCGCCACCTGGGTGGAATCAATCTTGAACTCGAGGTAGCCGCGCGTCAGGTAGTACGAGCGCAGCGACTCCAGGTCGGCGTTGAGCTTGGTGCGCGAGTAACGGTCGGATTTGGTGTACCAGCTGAGGAAGCCGCCCGTGTCCAGGTCGAACAGGTCCTTGAGAGTGGACTCGCTGAACGCCTTGTTACCCACCACGCGGATTTCCTTGATGCGTGCCGGGTCGCCTTCCGTCACGGAGAATGTGAGGTTGACACGGTTGCGCTCGATCGGCGTGACCGTGGTCACGATCTCGGCGCCGTAAAGGCTGCGGTTGATGTACTGGCGCTTGAGTTCCTGCTCTGCCCGGTCTGCCAGTCCCTGGTCGTATGGACGGCCTTCGGTCAGCCCGATGTCGCGAAGCGCCTTCTTGAGGACGTCCTTGTCGAATTCCTTGGTTCCGGAAAAATCGACATCGGCCACGGTGGGCCGTTCTTCGACGATCACCACCAGCACGTCGTTGGTAACCTCAAGACGCACGTCCTTGAAAAGCCCCAGCGCGAACAGCGAGCGGATGGCGGCGGAGCCCTTTTCGTCGTTGTAGGTTTCACCGACCCGGAACGGCAGCGAGGCAAAAACCGTTCCCGGCTCCACGCGCTGCAGGCCCTCGACGCGGATGTCGCGCACCGTGAAGGGGTCCACCGCCCAGGCCGCATTGGCCACAAAAGCCATGGCGACCATGGCCGAAACGGTGCGCACACGGAAGCGGTTGAATTGTTTTTTCATGAATCGGGCGCTGCTCGCAGTACCTGACGGTCACCGCAGCGAAAGCAGCCAAAAAAGGTTAACCAAAGAAGCGGGTGATCTGGCGGGCGACATCGTTGAACAGCGCGACCGACATCGTGACCAGCAGCACCGCCATGCCGCCGCGCTGCAGGTATTCCATCCATGCGTCAGAGACGCTGTTGCCCGTCACACCCTCCCAAAGATAATACATCAGGTGCCCGCCATCGAGCATCGGCACGGGCAGCAGGTTCAGCACCCCTAGACTGACGCTCAGGACGGCCAGGAACAGCAGGTAATACGTCAAGCCCACGCTGGCCGACTTTCCGGCGTATTCGGCAATACTGATGGGGCCGCTCAGGTTCTTGACCGACAGCTGGCCGGTGACCATCTTTCCCATCATCCGCAGGGTGAAGGCTGACATTTCCCAGGTACGCACAGCGCCGCGCCACAGCCCCTGCGCAAAGCCATACCGGACAGTGAGCGACTCCGGCGGCGCGCCCACGAACGCGCCGATACGCCCCACCGGCTTGCCACCTTCGTTGCGCACGTCCGGCTGTACGGCGAGCGTCACCATGTCCGCGCCGCGCCTGAGCCGCCATGCAGTGCTCACACCCTGGCCGTCCTTCACCGAGCCGCGGATCAACTCACGCAGTTGCTGGCCATCCACCACCTCGGAAGTGCCAATCGCCAGCACGACGTCGGCGCTGCGCAGGCCCGCGCGCTCCGCTGCGCCACCCTTCATCACATCGCCAATGACGGGCGATGTCCAGGGCCCCAGGATGCCAATTTCGCGAAACAGCTTTTCATCGGCCTCGGAGGCCTGCATGCCACTGAAGCGCAGCACGGCCTCGCGCCGCTTGCCGCCCTGCTCCAGAGCCAGGCGCAAATCCCGCCCGTCCAGGGCCCCCCGCGTCAGCAGCCACCGGAGGTCTTCGAATGTCACGATCGGCTCCATCGCTTCGCCCTCGAAGCCCGCCAGCTCGACCCGTTCACCGCCCTTTAGCCCCGCCCGCTCGGCAACCGATGCGGCGACCGGGCTGGCCAGGACGGGGCTAGGCTCCAGCATCCCGTACCAGTTGACGCTTGCATAGAGCAGAACCGCAAGCAGCAAATTGGCAGCGGGGCCGGCCGCGACGATGGCAAAACGCTGGCGCAGCGACTTGGTCCGGAAATCGCCGGCCGCGTCGGCGCCGGGCAGATCCTTCTCACCGTTTTGCCCCAGCATCTGCACATAGCCGGCGATCGGGAAAAGGCCTACGGCGAATACCGTATCCTGGCCTTTGTGCTGGCGACGGGGCCGCCATTCAAAAACCGGCTTGGTGATGAAGTAAGCGAAACGGTGCATGCGCGACGCGATGCCGGGCACCGGTGGAGAGACAGGAAAGGTCGCGATGCCAAACCGCTGGACCTTGACGCCGCAGGCAACCGCCACCCGGTAATGACCGTACTCGTGGACCGCGATCAGCAGTCCGAGGGCAACAACGAACGCAGCGAGTGTCAGCATGTGGGCCTTGAGGATCAGGACGGCAAAGAGCCGATGGCCTTGCCTGCCGCCGCGCGCGCACGCGCATCAAGGGCCAGCAGGTCTTCGAGCGATTGCGGCCTGGAGGGCACCACCGCCTGCAAAGTTGCAAGATTGACATGATGGATCTGGTCAAAGCGGATCCGCTCGTCCAGGAATGCCGCCACGGCCACCTCATTGGCGGCATTGAGCACCGTTGTACTGCCAGGTGCCCCGCCCAGGCAGTCCCATGCCAGTTGCAACCCCGGAAACCGGTCACGGTGGCCCCGGCTGTCCAGCGCCTCAAAGCTCATGTCGGCCAGCTTGTGGAAATCCAGGGCTTGTGCGCCCGATTCGATGCGGCCAGGCCAGGCCAGGCCGCAGGCAATCGGCACACGCATGTCCGGCGTGCCCAGTTGCGCTACAACGGAGGTATCACGGTACTGCACCATGGAGTGAATCACGCTTTGCGGATGGATCACCACCTCCAGCCTGTCGGGCGGCAGGCCGAAGAGGTAGCGCGCCTCGATCACTTCGAGCGCCTTGTTCATCATGGTGGCCGAGTCCACCGAAATCTTGCGCCCCATCACCCAGTTGGGGTGCGCGCAGGCCTCTGACGGCGTGACATTGCGCAAGGTTGCTGGCTCGCGCGTGCGAAACGGGCCGCCCGACGCCGTCAGGATGATCTTTTCAACCCGGTCACTCCAGGTGGACGGGTCTTCGGGCAGCGACTGGAAAATTGCCGAATGCTCACTGTCGATGGGCAACAGGGTCGCACCTCCCCGCCTGACGGCCGCCATGAACAGGTCTCCGCCGACGACAAGCGCCTCCTTGTTGGCCAGCAGCAAGCGCTTGCCTGCTGCAGCGGCTGCCATGCACGAAGAAAGCCCAGCCGCACCGACGATGGCAGCCATCACCGTGTCCGTGGATTCGTGTGCCGCCACTTCATCCAGTGACTCGGTGCCTGCCATGACCCGGGTGGGCAAGCCTTCCGCCTTGAGCTTGCGCCCAAGTTCGGCCGCGTGCGGCTCGCTGGCCATGACCGCGAACTGCGGCCTGAAGCGCGCGCACTGCTGCAGCATGAGGTCAACCTGCGTCGCCGCACTCAGCGCGAAAATTTCAAAACCGTCCGGGTGGCGCGCCACTACGTCCAGCGTGTTGGCGCCCACCGAACCGGTCGAGCCCAGGACAGTGATGCGCTGCTTCATCGGGATGCGAAAGAGATCAACATCATGGCCAGCGGCAGCGTGGGGAGCAATGCGTCGACACGGTCGAGAACGCCGCCATGGCCCGGCAGCAGTCCGCTGGAGTCCTTGACGCCCACACTGCGCTTGATGAGCGACTCCACCAGGTCGCCGACCACGCTCATGGCGGCCATGAACAGTACGGCGATCAGCAACAGCCACCATCCTGCGGCGGCGAGCCGAGTGTAGATGCTGGGTACCTGTGCCTGCCAGTGGTCGTCCGCCGCAACCCAGGCCAGCGCCAGCAGCACAACACCCGCCATGCCGCCCCACACGCCTTCCCAGCTCTTGCCCGGACTGATGGCGGGTGCCAGCTTGTTGTGGGTGAACTTCAGCCCGAAAGTGCGTCCGGCAAAGTAGGCAAAGATGTCCGCAACCCAGATCAGCACCAGGATGGAGAGAAGCAGGTTGATGCCCATCGTCCTGGCCCGTGCGACAGCCAGCCAGGCCAGCCACAGCGCCAGCACGCCGCCCACCACGCGAACCGGCTTGGGGATCTTCGGCCAGGCTGCCACTCCGCCGCGCAAAAGCCACGCGCCTGCCAGCACCCAGGCCGCTCCTGCGACGCCCCACAGCAAGGGCATCGGCCGCTCGACCAGGCCCACCCGCCATGAGGCCGCGCAGAGCACCAGGCAATCGAACGCGATGAAGAGGGCCCCCTTGTTGCCGTAGCCATTGAGGCGGCCCCACTCCCAGGCGCCGGCGGCGATAAGGAACAGCGCAACAACGATTAAAGGAACGGGCGACGGATAAAAAAGCGCAGGCAAGAGGATGGCCAGCAGAATGACGGCCGTGATGACGCGCTGCTTCAACATGCTCAGGCCGCTTTCTTGTCGGGCTCGCCGAGTTGTTCAGGTGTCTTGCCAAAACGGCGCTCACGCCGTCCGAACGCGGCAATGGCCTCGTCCAGCGCAGCGTCATCGAATTCCGGCCAGAGCCGGTCGCTGAAATAGAGTTCGGAGTACGCCGCCTGCCAAAGCAGGAAGTTGCTGATCCGCTGCTCCCCGCCGGTCCGGATGAGCAGGTCGGGATCGGCGACATGCGCAAGTGCCATTGCGCCGTTCAAGGCCGACTCGGTGATGGGTTCTCCGCGAGCGGCCAGCCGCGAGGCCGCCTGGGCAATGTCCCACCGGCCGCCGTAGTTGAAACACACATTGAAAACAAGCCGCGAATTGCCCGCAGTCGCGGCCTCGGCCTGCGACAGGCCGGCCGCCACCTTTTCCGACAGGCCGGCACGATCCCCCACGAAATGCAGTCGTACGCCGTCAGCCTTGAGCTGCGGCACCTCGCGGGCCAGGGCGACAGCCAAGAGCTCCATCAGGCCGGAGACTTCTTCGGCGGGGCGGTTCCAGTTCTCCGAGGAAAAGGCGAACACGGTGAGCACCGGCACGCCGCGTTCGGCGCAATGCCTCACGCAGGCGCGCAACGTATCGACGCCCTTCTTGTGCCCCGCAACGCGCGGCAGGAAGCGCCGCGTCGCCCATCGGCCATTGCCGTCCATGACGATGGCGATGTGGCGAGGGATCTGGCTCATGGTCAAACGGCCAGGATTTCCTGTTCCTTGCCGGCGACCAGTTGGTCGACTTCGGTGACGTGCCGGTCGGTGACCTTCTGGATGTCGGCTTCGGCGCGCTTTTGCTCATCCTCCGAAGCCAGCTTGTCCTTGACCAGCTTCTTGACGGCTTCATTGGCATCGCGGCGCAGGTTGCGCACGGCGATCTTGGCGCTCTCGCCCTCGTTGCGAACCAGCTTGGTCATTTCCTTGCGGCGCTCTTCGCTCATGGGAGGCATGGGCACACGGATCAGGTCGCCCATGGAGGCCGGGTTCAATCCCAGGTCGCTTTCGCGGATGGCTTTCTCGATCTTGGCGCCCATGCCCTTTTCCCAGGGCTGCACGCTGATGGTGCGCGAGTCGAGCAGCGAAACGTTTGCCACCTGGTTGATGGGCATCAGAGCGCCGTAATAGTCCACCTGGATGGAATCCAGAATCTGCGGGTTGGCGCGGCCGGTGCGGATCTTGGTCAGGTTGTTCTTGAATGCGGCAATGGACTGGTCCATCTTGGCTTCGGTGTTCTTGCGGATTTCAGCAATCGTCGTCATCTTCTTCTCCTCAGGCGTAAACCAGGGTGCCTTCATCTTCACCCATCACCACGCGCTTGAGCGCGCCGTGCTTGAAGATGGAAAAGACCTTGATCGGCAGCTTCTGGTCGCGGCACAGCGCGAAAGCCGTGGCGTCCATGATGCCAAGATTTTGCGCCATCGCGTCGTCAAACGTGATCTTGTTGTAGCGGGTGGCGGTCGGGTCCTTCTTGGGGTCGGCCGTGTAGACGCCATCGACCTTGGTGGCCTTTAGGACCAGTTCCGCGCCAATCTCAGCGCCACGCAGGGCGGCGGCGGTGTCTGTCGTAAAAAACGGGTTGCCGGTGCCGGCGGCAAAGATCACCACCTTGCCCTCTTCGAGGTACTGCAGCGCCTTGGGCCGGACATAGGGCTCAACCACCTGCTCGATGGCGATGGCCGACATCACGCGGGCGATCAGGCCCTGCTTGTTCATGGCGTCGGCCAGCGCCAGCGCGTTCATCACCGTGGCCAGCATGCCCATGTAATCGGCCGTGGCCCGGTCCATGCCCACGGAGCCGCCAGCGACGCCGCGGAAGATGTTGCCGCCGCCGATGACAACGGCCACCTCCACGCCCATGTTCACCACTTCGGCCACTTCCTCGACCATGCGGATGATGGTGGCGCGGTTGATGCCGAACTGGTCATCCCCCATCAGGGCCTCGCCGGACAGCTTCAACAAGATGCGCTTGTGGGCTGGCTTGGCTTCTGGCATGAATGGGGGCTCCTTGAAAACGGGTTGAGTGTACTGGCCTTGCGTGTAGCTTTGGGTAAATGGCGCCGCCTTCGCAGCCGGCGGCGCCCCCGCAGTCCTCAGGCGGACTGCTTGGCGGCAGCGACCTGCGCTGCCACTTCGGCGGCGAAGTCGTCCACCTTCTTTTCGATCCCCTCACCGACCACGTACAGTGTGAAACCCTTCACCGTGGTGCCGGCTCCCTTGAGCATCTGTTCGACGGTCTGCTTGTCGTTCTTCACGAAGGGCTGGTTGAACAGCGAGACTTCCTTGAGGTACTTCTGCACGCCGCCCTCGATGCGCTTGGCAACGATTTCAGCCGGCTGGACCGGCTTGCCGGCGGCTTCCGCCGTCTTGCGGTCTTCCTCGGCCTTGCCGGCAGCGACGGCACGCTCTTTTTCGATCAACTCGGCGGGAACGTCGTTGCTGGTCAGCGCCACGGGCTTCATGGCGGCCACGTGCATGGCAACGTCCTTGGCGGCGGCTTCGTCGCCGTCAAACTCGACCACCACGCCGATGCGCGTGCCGTGCAGGTAAGCGGCCAGCTTGTTGCTGCCCGAGAAACGCTTGAAGCGGCGGAAAGTCATGTTCTCGCCGATCTTGCCGATCAGGCCCTTGCGCACGTCTTCCAGAGTGGGGCCGAAGCCGTCCTGGCTGTAGGCGAGCGCGCCCAATGCGGCCAGGTCGGCCGGGTTCTGGGTCGCGATCAGTTCGGCGGCCTTGGTGGCCAGCGCCAGGAAGGCGTCGTTCTTGGTGACGAAGTCGGTTTCGCAGTTGGTTTCGAGCAGCGCGCCGGTATTGCCGTCGATGAACGACGTGACCACGCCTTCGGCGGTGACGCGGGCAGCGGCTTTGCCGGCCTTGTTGCCCAGCTTGATGCGCAGCAGCTCTTCTGCCTTTTCCATGTTGCCTTCAGCCTCGGTCAGGGCCTTCTTGCATTCCATCATGGGAGCGTCGGTCTTGCCGCGCAGTTCAGCGACCATGCTTGCGGTGATTGCAGCCATATTTTTCTACCTCGTACGTTTACGGTTCAGTTCGGTTCAGTTGTGAAAAAGGGGCTCTCAAGCCCCTTTTTCCGGCTTGTCGTGCGGATCAGGCGCTGGCGCCCTCTTCGACCTCGACGAATTCGTCGCTGCCTTCGGCCACAGCCTTGACCACGTCGTTGACCGCATTGGCGCGGCCTTCCAGGATGGCGTCGGCAATGCCGCGGGCATACAGCGTGACGGCCTTGGACGAGTCGTCATTGCCGGGGATCACGTAGTCGATGCCTTCGGGAGAATGGTTGGAGTCAACCACGCCAACCAGCGGAATGCCCAGCTTCTTGGCTTCGGACACGGCGATCTTGTGGAAGCCCACGTCGATGATGAAGATGGCGTCGGGCAGGCCGTTCATGTCCTGGATGCCGCCGATGTCCTTTTCGAGCTTTTCCATCTCGCGGGCGAACATCAGCTGCTCCTTCTTGCTCATGGCTTCGAGGCCGGCTTCCTGCTGGGCCTTCATGTCCTTGAGGCGCTTGATCGAGGTCTTGACCGTCTTGAAGTTGGTCAGCATGCCGCCCAGCCAGCGCTGGTCGACGAACGGCACGCCTGCGCGCTTGGCTTCCATGGCCACGGTTTCGCGGGCCTGGCGCTTGGTGCCGACCATGAGGATGGTGCCGCGGTTGGCTGCCAGCTGCTTCACGAACTTGGTGGCTTCCTGGAACATCGGAAGCGACTTTTCCAGGTTGATGATGTGGATCTTGTTGCGATGGCCGAAGATGAACGGGGCCATCTTGGGGTTCCAGAAGCGGGTTTGGTGGCCGAAATGGACACCGGCTTCCAGCATTTGACGCATGGTGACGGACATGTGAACTCCAAAGGTTGGGTCTAAAATCCAGCCCGAAATCTCCCCCGTTGTTTACGGGCTCGACACCTTGATGGGCGGATTCGCTATTTGCTCCACTGTCAACGGCCGGCGCACCCTGCGCAAGCCATCCAGCAAAACCCAAAGATTATAGCACGAAGGCGCCTCCAGCTGATGCATCCCGACCTCCACGCGACCCGCGAGCGCCTCCTCGCCGGCGCCACCAGCGCTGCCGCTGAAATCGAGAAGGCCCTCGCTGTGGCCGGTTCACCCGCCTGCGACCGGGCTTTCATCAAAACCGCCCTGGTCGGTGCCCGGTCAGCCGCAGCGGCGCCCGGCGTGACCGCAAAGCCCCTGGTGGGCCTGGCCGTCTCGGTCAAGGACTTGTTTGACGTGGCCGGCGAGGTCACAGCCGCCGGCTCGGCCGTCCTGGCCGATGCCCCGCCAGCGCAGTCAGACAGCGCCGCCGTCGCCCGTCTTCGCGCGGCCGGCGCTGCCATCGTCGGACGGACCAACATGACCGAATTCGCTTTCTCGGGCGTTGGCGTCAATCCGCACCATGGGACGCCCGGCAACGCCGCAGATGCCAGCCGCATCCCGGGGGGGTCGTCATCTGGGGCAGCGGTCACGGTCGCCACCGGCGCGGCCTTCATCGGCCTGGGCTCGGACACCGGCGGCTCCATCCGCATTCCTGCGGCGCTCAACGGCATCGTCGGCTTCAAGAACACCGCGCGGCTGGTTCCGGCCGATGGTGCACTTCCACTTTCCACCACACTTGACACCATTTGCGCCATGACGCGCAGTGTCCGCGACGCCGTGCTGGCGCACGAAATCCTGGCAGGCCGCAGCGTGACGCGCAGCAACGCCCCCCTGTCGGGCTACCGTCTGGCCGTGGCGCAGACGGCCATGCTCGATGGCATGGACACCACGGTAGAGCGCGCCTTCAGCCGCGCGCTGCAGGCCTTGCGCCATGCTGGTGCGCAAGTCGTGGACATCGCGCTGGACGGCATCCGCGACCTGGGCACCATCCAGTCGCGCGGCGGCTTCGCGGCGGCCGAGAGCTTCGCCTGGCACAGGCCGCTGCTGGACAAGAGCGGCGCCGGCTACGATCCGCGCGTACGCGCCCGCATCGAACTTGGCGCGAACATGAAAGCGCACGAATACGTCGAGCTCATCCACGCCCGCCGGGCCTGGATCGCAAAGGTCGAATCCGCACTGAAAGGCTTCGATGCCGTGCTCTCGCCGACCGTGCCCATCGTCGCCCCGCTGCTGGTGGACGTCGCACCCGGCGCGGAGCGCGACGAAGCGTTTTTTCGCGTCAACACCCTGCTGCTGCGCAACCCCAGCGTCATCAACATGCTTGACGGCTGTGCCATCTCGATACCCTGCCACGCGCCGGACGAGCTGCCTTGCGGCCTCATGATCTGGCAAGGCGCGCTGCGCGACGACACGGTGCTCAACATCGCGGCACAGGCCGAATCCGCGCTGCGGACAATCACAGGGAACGCATGAAAATCGCCATCGTGGGAGCCGGCATCATCGGCGTCACCACTGCCTACGAACTGGCCGCCGACGGCCATGAAGTCACCGTCTACGAGCGGCGTGGCGCGGCTGCTGAAGAAACCAGCTTCGCCAATGCGGGGGTTGTCGCGCCCGGGGCCGTCACACCATGGGCCGCGCCGGGCATGCCTGGCAAAGTCGCCCGCTACCTGTTCAGCCAGCATGCCCCGGTCAGGGTCACGTTCCCCTTGTCTGCGGGCGACATTGGCTGGATGTGGAAGTGGTGGCGGGCCTGCACACCCGCTGCCTATGCAGCCAACCGCGCGCGGCTGCAGCGCCTGGCCTTCTACAGCCGCGAACGCCTGCATGACCTCACCGGTTCCCTGCAGCTCGACTACGACCGCAGCAGCGGCTACATGGTGCTGCTGCGCTCCGAGAAGGACAGCCGGCTGGTGCAACCCGGCCTTCAGGTCCTGCGCGACGCGGGCGTCACGTTCCACGAAATCGGTGCTGCCGAAGCACGGCGGATCGAGCCGGCGCTCAACCCCGATACCGGATTCCTGGGCGCCGTACACGTGCCCGGTGACGAAGTGGGCAACTGCCGCCAGTTCGCCCTGCTGCTCAAGAACGAAGCCCAATCGCTGGGCGTGGGCTTTGAGTTCGGCAGCACCGTCGCGCCCCTGGACACGGCGCAGCCGACCCTGCTTTCTTTCACCAGCGCGGCCGGCCCGGCACAGCGCCGCTTCGACGCAGTCGTGGTCTGCGGGGGCGTCGATTCGGCCGCCCTGCTAAAGCCCGTTGGCCTGCAGATACCGCTCGCCGCTGTGTACGGCTACTCGGTCAGCGCACCGATCCGCGAATCGCTCAACGCGCCCCGTAGCGCGCTGATGGATGAGCGCTACAAGGTCGCCATCTCGCGCCTGGGCAACCGCGTGCGCGTGGCCGGCAGCGCCGAAATCGGCGGCTCGCTCGCCCACAAGCGCCCGCAAGCGATCCAGACGCTCTACAAGGTGCTGCACGACTGGTTTCCGGGTGCGGCCCAGATCTCCAACACCGGCGCGGGCGTGCAGGAATGGAAAGGCGCACGGCCCATGCTGCCCGACGGGCCGCCGCTGCTGGGCGCCACGGGCGTTCCCGGCGTGTGGCTCAACCTGGGCCATGGTTCCAGCGGCTGGGCCTTGAGCTGCGGCAGCGCGCGCGCGGTGGCCGACCTGGTGGCGGGCCGCGCACCTGCAGTGGACATCGAAGGCCTGGGGGTCGAGCGGCTGTCGGCCTGAGCCTGCAGAGCACAATCGGGCCATGCAACGCATCACGCATGACCGCGCCTGGCCTCTCTACGACGTGGCCGCCACCCGTGCCATGGAGCAGGCGGGGCTTGCCGCTCTGGCGCCGCACACGCTGATGCAGCGAGCCGGCCTGGCAACGGCCCGGCTGGCGCTGGCCCTGGCACCGCATGCCCGCAGCATCTGGATCGCCTGCGGACCGGGCAACAACGGCGGCGATGGCCTTGAGGCAGCAATGCACCTGCAGGCCTGGGGCAAGCAGCCGGTGGTCAGCTGGCTGGGCGAAGTTGAATCGGCTCCGGCAGACGCCCAGGCGTCTTTCCACCGTGCGGTGGCAGCGGGCGTTCTCATCACCGACGAGCCGCCGGCCAGGCCAGACCTGGTCATTGACGCCCTGCTGGGCATCGGAAGCAGCCGCCGCGCGCCGGAAGGCCGGATGGCGCAATGGGTCGAGCGCATCAACAGCGCCGGTGTGCCCGTG
>CALRME020000018.1:0-14086 GCA_943369045.1 Sphingobacterium thalpophilum | reverse complement strand
AACCACGCCGGTCATGAGCTTGGTCAGCGAGGCGATCGGCAGTACGGCCGAATCGTTCTTGCTGAACAGCACTTCACGCGTGTCCTGGTCGATTACCAGGGCTACGCTGGACTTGAGGTCGAGCTGGTCCTGCGTGGAGTGCAGACCGGCCAGTTGGCCGAACGAGGGGCGTGCCGGGACAGCGGCAACGCGGATGATGGACCTGCCGCTGCGCTTGGCGACGACGAAGGTCTTGGCCACCCGGCTGCGTTTGGGAACGACAGCCTGCTTTTTGGCGCTGACCGACCGGCGTTCCGCAGCATGCGAAACGGGCGTGGCGAACGCTCCAAAAAAGGCACAAAGGGCAAGAATTTGCAATAAACGGTTCACGGCAGGACTCGACACAAAATTTACATGACCAGTCATCAACGTTTCTCCGGTACGCAAAAGCGACAGCCGCAGTGTACATACTCGGGGAAAATTACACAAGATCAATGACTTACGTAACTTTCCTCAGCAACTGCCTAAATTATAGGTAGTTACGTTAACCCTGTGCAGCCACCCGATCAGCTTTACTCTGTAACTTGTTGAGAGCACTCAGATAAGCCTTCGCGGAGGCCACCACGATGTCAGGGTCAGCGCCGACACCGTTGACGACACGGCCGCTGTTTTGCAGGCGCACCGTGACCTCCCCCTGACTTTCCGTCGAACCGGAAATTGCATTCACCGAATAAAGCACCATTTCCGCCCCGCTTTTCACGTGCGACTCGATCGCCTTGAGCGACGCGTCCACCGGGCCGTTGCCGTCGGATTCCCCTTTGACCTCCTTGCCATCCACCGTGAAGACCACGGCCGCATGCGGCCTCTCGCCGGTTTCGCTGTGCTGCGAGAGCGACACAAAGCCGTACTGCTCGTTGTCATTGGCCACGCTCTCGTCGCTGACCAGCGCCAGGATGTCCTCGTCAAAAATGTCGCTCTTGCGGTCCGCCAGCTCCTTGAAGCGAGCGAAGGCAGCGTTGATGTCGGCCTCGCTTTCCATGGATACACCCAGGTCCTGCAGCCGCTGCTTGAACGCATTGCGGCCGGACAGTTTGCCCAGCACGATCTTGTTGGCGCTCCAGCCCACGTCCTCGGCCCGCATGATCTCGTACGTGTCGCGGGCCTTGAGCACGCCGTCCTGATGGATTCCGCTGGCGTGCGCAAAGGCGTTTGCGCCAACCACCGCCTTGTTGGGCTGCACGACAAAACCCGTCGTCTGGCTCACCATTCGGCTGGCTGCGACGATGTGCTTCGGGTCGATATTCATCTCCAGCCCGAAATAGTCCTTGCGGGTCTTCACCGCCATCACGATTTCCTCGAGCGAACAGTTACCGGCACGCTCGCCCAGGCCGTTGATGGTGCATTCGACCTGTCGCGCACCGCCGATCTTGACGCCGGCCAGTGAATTGGCCACGGCCATGCCCAGGTCGTTGTGGCAGTGCACGGACCAGATGGCCTTGTCGGAGTTGGGTACGCGCTCGCGCAGGGTCTTGATGAAGGTGCCGTAGAGTTCAGGTACCGCGTAGCCCACTGTGTCAGGCACATTGATGGTGGTCGCGCCCTCGGCAATCACAGCCTCAAGCACGCGGCAAAGGAAATCCATGTCGCTGCGATAGCCGTCTTCCGGGCTGAATTCGACGTCGGCCACCAGGTTGCGGGCAAACCGGACCGACTGCTTCGCCTGCTCAAGCACCTGCTCGGGCGACATGCGCAGCTTTTTCTCCATATGCAGCGCAGACGTTGCAATGAAGGTGTGGATTCGCGAGTTGGCGGCACTCTTGAGCGCTTCAGCCGCGCGCGAGATGTCGCGGTCATTGGCACGAGACAGCGAGCAGATAGTCGACTCGCGCACCGCGGTTGCAATGGCTTGAACGGCTTCGAAATCGCCATTCGAGCTTGCCGCAAAGCCGGCTTCAATGACATCGACCTTCAGACGCTCGAGCTGGCGCGCGATGCGCAGCTTCTCGTCCTTGGTCATCGAGGCGCCGGGCGACTGCTCGCCGTCGCGCAGGGTGGTGTCGAAGATGATCAGTTTGTCTGCCATGTCTGCTCCTGGTTCTGGCGGCTGGCCTGGGCCCTCTGCAGGCCCGAGATGATGGCCTTGAGAGATGCCGAGACGATATTGGTATCCATGCCCACCCCGAACAGCGTGCGCTCGCCGATGCGCAGTTCGAGATAGGCCACGGCCTGGGCATTGGCGCCCGAGCCGATCGCGTGCTCATGGTAGTCGAGCACGCGCACATTTTCGCCGGTGGCAGCCGCAATGCCTTCCACGAACGCATCGATGGGGCCGGTGCCGGCGCCCTTGATGTTGAGCTTCTTTCCGCTCACTGTGATGTCCGCGTCCAGTGTCACCAGACCGCTTGCGGTGCCCTGGGCTTGCTCAAGCACCTGGTGCTGCGGCGCGGCGATGCTTCGCACACCGTACTCGCGCTCGAAAAGCTCGAACAGGTCCTGCGCCGTCAGTTCCTTGCCGCTCGCGTCCATGACCGTCTGCACAACCTGGCTGAACTCGATCTGCAGGCGGCGCGGCAACTCCAGGCCGAATTCGCTTTCGAGCAGGTAGGAGATGCCGCCCTTGCCCGACTGGCTGTTGACGCGAATCACTGCTTCGTAGCTGCGCCCCAGGTCCTTGGGATCCAGCGGAAGGTACGGCATGTCCCAGATATCGCTGTCCTTGCGCGCGGAGAATGCCTTCTTGATCGCATCCTGGTGCGAGCCCGAGAACGATGTGTAGACCAGGTCACCCGCATACGGATGGCGCGGATGTACGGGCAATTGCGTGCAGTGCTCGGCGACACGACGGATCTCGTCGATGTCGGAGAAATCGAGCCCGGGCGCCACGCCCTGGGAATAGAGGTTCAGCGCCACGTTCACCAGGTCGAGGTTGCCCGTGCGCTCGCCGTTTCCGAAGAGGCAGCCCTCGAGGCGGTCCGCGCCCGCCATCACGGCGAACTCGCCGGCCGCGGTGCCCGTGCCGCGGTCGTTGTGCGGGTGCACCGACAGCACGATGGAATCGCGGCGCGCCAGGTTGCGGTGCATCCACTCGATCATGTCGGCGAAGATGTTCGGTGTGGAGTGCTCAACCGTCGAAGGCAGGTTGATGATGCACTTGCGCTGCGGCGTGGGCTGCCAGACCCCGGTGACGGCGTCCACCACCCGCCTGGCAAAGGCCAGCTCGGTACCGGAGAACATCTCGGGCGAGTACTGGAAGGTCCATTGCGTCCGCGGCTGTTGTGCAGCCAGTTCCACAAAGAGTCTTGCCTGGCTGGTCGCCAGTTCGACGATGCCGTCCTCGGACAATGACAGGACCACCTTGCGCATCACGGGCGCGGTGGCGTTGTACAGGTGCACGATCGCCTTCTTGGCGCCCTGCAGCGATTCGAATGTGCGGCGGATCAGCGGTTCACGCGCCTGCGTGAGCACCTGGATCGTCACGTCGTCAGGGATCAGGTCCTCGTCGATCAGCTTGCGCAGGAAGTCAAACTCCACCTGCGAAGCCGAAGGGAATCCCACCTCGATCTCCTTGAACCCGATCTTTACCAGCGTCTCGAACATGCGCAGCTTGCGCGGGATGTCCATGGGTTCGATCAGGGCCTGGTTGCCGTCACGCAGGTCGACGCTGCACCAGATGGGCGCGCGGGTAAGCACGGCATCGGGCCAGGTCCGGTCGGCAAGGCGCACCGGGGTGAATGCGCGGTATTTGCTGGCGGGTTGCTTCAACATGGGTTTTCTCGCTAGGGTTTGGGCAAAAACCAGCAGCCCAAAACAAAACGGCCCGCTGCTGGTGCAAACGGGCCGTTGACTGGATTAACGCGTGCGCTACCGTCTCCGCCCGTAGGGGATTAGCAGTAGTGCCAGCGAAATTTGGTTCATGGCGTGCAATGTAGCACAAGTCATTTGTGCAGGCCGCGCTCGTCGGGCTCGTCGGTGGACGTGCTGATGACGCTGGTCTGCTGGCCCTTGAAGCGCCTCCAGCCGTAGACCACGTAGCCCGACAGGCCGTAGATCACGAACAGGCCGAACAGCACTATGGGCGGATGGATGTTGATCACGGCAATGCCCAGGGCGATCAGCACGATCACCGCGAAGGGCACGCTCTTTTTCATCTGCACATCCTTGAAGCTGTAGAACGGCACGTTGGTCACCATGGTCAGGCCCGCATACAGCGCAAAGCCGAAGGTGATCCAGGGCACGTGCTTGCCCGAGATGCCGGCGTCCGTCATCAGCCAGATGAAACCGGCCACCAGCGCTGCCGCGGCCGGTGAAGGCAGGCCCTGGAAGTAACGCTTGTCCACCACGTCGGTGTTGACGTTGAAGCGCGCCAGCCGCAGGGCCGCGCACGAACAGTAAACGAAAGCGGCGATCCAGCCCCAGCGGCCCAGTTCCTTGAGCGACCAGACGTACGCCACGAGGGCCGGCGCGGCCCCGAAGGACACCATGTCCGACAGCGAGTCCATCTGCTCGCCAAAAGCGCTCTGGGTGTTGGTCATGCGCGCCACGCGGCCGTCCAGGCTGTCGAGCACCATGGCGCAGAACACACCGACGGCCGCCTGGTCGAACCGTCCATCCATGGCCATGACCACCGCGTAGAAGCCGCCGAACAGCGCAGCCAGCGTGAACAGGTTGGGCAGGATATAGATGCCCTTGCGGCGCTTGCGCACCACCACGCCGTCACCGGCTTCGGGAGAATGGTTGTTACCGTCGTGCATCGGGCGAGTTTAAGGTCAAAACAAAGGCCGCCCAATGGGCGGCCTTGTGGGTCCCGGCTGCGCCGGGATGAGATTGCCTGCGGCCGGGCCGCCGCGGCCTTAGTTCTTCGTCTGGTCGACCAGCTTGTTCTTCTTGATCCAGGGCATCATCGCGCGCAGGGTTTCGCCCACGGTCTCGATCTGGTGCTCTGCCATCAGGCGGCGCTTGCTCAGCAGAGTCGGTGCGCCGGCGCGGTTTTCCAGGATGAAGCTCTTGGCGTATTCGCCGCTCTGGATGTCCTTCAAGACACGCTTCATTTCCTTCTTGGTCTCGTCCGTCACGATGCGCGGGCCAGTGACGTATTCGCCGTATTCCGCGTTGTTGGAGATCGAGTAGTTCATGTTGGCGATGCCGCCTTCATAGATCATGTCGACGATCAGCTTGAGCTCGTGCAGGCATTCGAAGTACGCCATTTCGGGGGCGTAACCGGCTTCCACCAGCGTCTCGAAGCCGGCCTTGATCAGCTCGACGGTACCGCCGCACAGGACAGCCTGTTCGCCGAACAGGTCGGTCTCGGTTTCTTCGCGGAAGTTGGTTTCGATGATGCCGGCCTTGCCGCCGCCATTGGCCATCGAGTACGACAGAGCCAGGTCGCGGGCCTTGCCGCTCTTGTCCTGGTGCACTGCAACCAGGTGGGGCACGCCGCCGCCCTGGGCGTAGGTGCCGCGCACGGTGTGGCCGGGGGCCTTGGGAGCCACCATCCACACGTCCAGGTCGGCCCGGGGGGTGACGAAGCCATAGTGCACGTTGAAGCCATGGGCAAACACCAGGGAGGCGCCCTGCTTGATGTTGGGCTCCACGTCCTTCTTGTAGACCTCGGCGATCTGCTCGTCGGGCAGCAGGATCATGACCACGTCGGCGGATTTGACGGCATCGGCCACTTCGGCGACCTTCAGGCCGGCCTTCTCGACCTTGGGCCAGGAGGCGCCGCCCTTGCGCAGGCCGACCACGACCTTCACGCCGCTGTCATTCAGATTCTGGGCGTGGGCATGGCCTTGCGAGCCGTAGCCGATGATGGCAACCGTCTTGCCCTTGATGACGCTCAGGTCGCAGTCCTTGTCGTAATAAACCTTCATGGTCTTTCTCTCCGGGTTGAAATTAAAAAAATGGTCGGGCGCGGCGGCTCAGACTCTCAGGATTCGCTCGCCGCGGCCAATGCCGCTTGAGCCCGTGCGCACCGTCTCGAGGATGGCGCTGCGGTCGATGGCTTCCAGGAAGGCGTCATTCTTGCCCTGGTCGCCGGTGAGTTCGATGGTGTAGCTCTTCTCGGTCACATCGATGATGCGTCCACGGAAGATGTCGGCCATGCGCTTCATCTCCTCGCGCTCCTTGCCCACGGCACGGACCTTGACCATCATCAGTTCGCGCTCGGTGTAGGCGCCTTCGGTCAGGTCGACCACCTTGACGACCGCGATCAGCCGGTTCAGGTGCTTGGTGATCTGCTCGATCACCTCGTCCGAACCGGTGGTCTGCAGGGTCATGCGCGACAGCGACGGGTCTTCCGTGGGCGCCACGGTGAGCGATTCGATGTTGTAGCCGCGGGCCGAGAACAGGCCCACGACGGCGGAGAGAGCGCCTGGCTCGTTCTCCATCAGGACGGCAATGATGTGTTTCATGATTTCTGGGATCTCCTCTTTTCGGCGCCCTCCCCCGCGCACGGTAATGCGCGGGCTCGACAGCCAATAGATTCGTCCGGTTTGCTATTGAATCGATAGCTACAAAAGCATTCTGGATGCGCTTTGCAGCCGGTTTTATCTCTGAAAAATTACAGGTCTTCGGAACCCAGCAGCATCTCGGTGATGCCCTTGCCGGCCTTGACCATCGGGAAGACGTTCTCGGTCGGGTCGGTGCGGAAGTCCATGAACACGGTGCGGTCCTTGAGCTTGCGTGCTTCGCGCAGCGCCGGCTCCACGTCGCGCGGGTGCTCGATCAGCATTCCCACGTGGCCATAGGCCTCGGCCAGCTTCACGAAGTTGGGCAGAGCGTCCATATAGCTGTGGCTGTAGCGGCCCTCATAGTCGATCTCCTGCCACTGCCGGACCATGCCCAGGTAGCGGTTGTTCAGCGAGCAGATCTTGATCGGGGTGTTGTACTGCAGGCAGGTAGAAAGCTCCTGGATGCACATCTGCACCGAGCCTTCGCCGGTGATGCAGAACACTTCGCTCTCGGGCTTGGCCAGCTTGATGCCCATGGCGTAGGGAATGCCCACGCCCATGGTGCCCAGGCCTCCGGAATTGATCCAGCGGCGGGGCTCGTCGAAGCGGTAGTACTGCGCGGCCCACATCTGGTGCTGGCCCACGTCGGACGTGATGTAGGTGTCGACGTCCTTGGTCATGTTCCACAGCGTCTCGACCACGTACTGCGGCTTGATCACGTCAGTGGCGCCGCGGTCGTACTTGAGGCAATCCCGCTTGCGCCAGCCGTTGATGGTCTCCCACCAGGCGCCCATCGCGTCGGCGTCGGGCCTCAGCGGCGATTCCTTGATCATGGCGATCAGCTCGGCCAGCACGTCCTTGACATCGCCCACGATCGGGATGTCGACCTTCACGCGCTTGGAGATGCTCGACGGGTCGATGTCGATGTGGATGATCTTGCGTTCGTTCTGCGCGAAGTGCTTGGGGTTGCCGATCACGCGGTCGTCAAAACGCGCGCCAACGGCCAGCAGCACGTCGCAGTTCTGCATCGCGTTGTTGGCCTCGATGGTGCCGTGCATGCCCAGCATGCCCAGGAATTTCGGGTCGCTGGCCGGGAAGGCGCCCAGGCCCATCAGCGTGTTGGTGCAGGGTGCGCCCAGCATGCCCACCAGGGTGCGCAGTTCTTCGGTGGCGTTGCTCAGGATGACGCCGCCGCCGGTGTAGATGTACGGGCGCTTGGCTGACATCAGCAGTTGCAGCGCCTTGCGGATCTGGCCGCCGTGGCCCTTGCGCACCGGGTTGTAGGAGCGCATGACCACCGTTTCCGGGTAGCCGGTGTAGGGCACCTTGTTGAACGACACATCCTTGGGGATGTCCACCACCACCGGGCCGGGGCGGCCGCTGCGGGCGATGTGGAAGGCCTTCTTCATCACCTCAGCGATGTTCTTGGCATCCTTGACCAGGAAGTTGTGCTTGACGATGGGCCGGGTGATGCCGACCGTGTCGCATTCCTGGAAAGCGTCCAGGCCGATGGCGGCCGTAGGCACCTGGCCGGTGATGATCACCATCGGGATGCTGTCCATATAGGCCGTGGCGATGCCGGTGATGGCATTGGTCACGCCCGGGCCGGAGGTGACCAGGGCGACGCCGACGTCGCCGGTGGCGCGCGCATAGCCATCGGCTGCGTGTACCGCGGCCTGTTCATGGCGCACCAGCACGTGCTGGATGGTGTCCTGCTTGTAGAACGCGTCGTAGATGTGCAGGACCGCACCGCCGGGATAGCCCCAGATGTACTTGACGTTTTCGGCCTGAAGGGCCTTGATGAGGATTTCTGCGCCGCGCAATTCCTGAGTGCCGCCCGCGGCGGAGGATTGCGAAGCTGCGGTCTGCGCCGCAGCAGCAGCCGAAGTGATTTCAGCTTTTGAAATTTCCATGATCAACCTTTGTGATTTTCTCTGACGAAAAACCTTGGGTGCCCCTTGGCTCACTCTTGTGAAGTTGCTTCGGGACTTAGAGCCAAAACCATGGGCGGGCTGGATGCGCCGCCGGATCAGGGCTCGTTTGCCTTTTGACTTGCAAGCCGCATTATCGCATTGCAGCAGCCAGTTGCCAAAACAGCCGCCTGTCGATGCCATAATTTGAGGCTTCCCGCCCCATTGCCAGCGCAAAAGCGCGCCGAAAACAAGACAAACCCCAGCCCCGCGCTGACAGGCCCACCCTTTGGCAACCGAACGAGAACTCTCCGACTTCCTCAAGAGCGTCGAAAAACGGGCTTTCAAACGCTCGATCTACCACGTTCGCGACGAGGAAGCGGCGCTCGACATCGTGCAGGACAGCATGATGAAGCTGGCTGAGCACTACGGCGACAAGCCGCCCAACGAGCTGCCGATGCTGTTCCAGCGCATCCTGTCGAACTGCACGCTGGACTGGTTTCGCCGCCAGAAAACCCGAAACGCCCTGTTTTCGAACATGAGCGACTTCGAATCCGCGTCGGACGACGGAGATTTCGACCTTCTTGAAACTTATTCCTCCCAGGACAGCTCCCAGCGTGTAGAGAGTGCCGAGGACTCGACACGGCGGGCGCAAATCTTGCGTGCGATCGAATCCGAGATCCAGGAGTTGCCGGGACGTCAACGTGAAGCCTTCCTGATGCGTTACTGGGAGGACATGGACGTCGCCGAAACGGCAGCGGCCATGGGCTGCTCGGAAGGCAGTGTCAAAACGCACTGTTCCCGGGCTGTCCAGGCCCTCAGCAAAGCACTGAAGGCGAAGGGAATTCAACTATGACGAACGCACTACAACAACAGGCATTTGGGCCTCAGGACCACTTTGGCCGCCACGTCGCGTTGCGCCTCGATGGCGGCACCGCCGAGCTGCCCTACAACGTTTCCGAGCGCCTGCGCGCGGCCCGCGTCCAGGCCTTGTCCAAACGCAAGGCGGTCGCCGTGCGCACCGCCACCACCGCCTCCGTCTCGGGCGGCACCCTGACACTGGGCTTCGGCGACGAAGGCCCAGGCCTGTGGAACCGCCTGGCCTCCGGCCTGCCGCTGATCGTGCTGGTCGTCGGCCTCGTGTCCATCAACATGATCCAGAACGAGAGCCGCGCGCGTGAAGTGGCCGAAGTCGACGCCGCCCTGCTGACGGACGATCTGCCGCCTGCCGCCTACGCCGATCCCGGCTTTGCGCAGTTCCTCAAAGCCAGTGGTGACAACAACCCTTGACTGAAGAGATGCCTGGCATGCTGCGCGCGCCCGTACAGAAGCCTCACCCGCTCGCGACGGGCGCGGCTGTTTTTGGGGCCCTGCTTTTCGTGGCTACCCTTGTGCTGGCGCCCGCAGCCCCTGCGCACGCCCAAGGCACGCCCACGGTGGCAAGTCCTCCGGCAAAGCCTGTTTCAAAGCCTGCAAGTTCGCCCGTGGCGGCCATCAAGGCGGTCAAGGAGCCCACCAAGCCTACCTGGGCGGAGTTGAATCCGGCGCAGCAACAGGCGCTCAAGCCCCTGGCCGCCGGCTGGAACAGCCTGAGCGAAGCGCAAAAGCGCAAATGGCTGGCGCTTTCGCGCAATTACCCGGGCCTGCCGCCAGCAGAGCAAGCCACGCTGCACAGCCGCATGACCGAATGGGTGGGCCTGAGTCCGCAGCAGCGCACCCAGGCCAGGCTGAATTTCGCCGAAACCAAAAAGCTTTCGCCAGATGACAAAAAGGCCAAGTGGCAGGCCTACCAGGCCTTGCCACCTGAAGAGAAGAACAAGCTGGCTGCGGGCGCCCAGGCCAAACCGCCGGCCACCGCCGCCGCCCTGAAGCCGGTTGCACCCCAGAAACTCGCGACGATCCCCAAGACCACCCCTGAGCAGAAGGTGCCCCGCATTGCAGCTGCGCCGCACCAGGTCGATCACCACACGCTGTTGCCCCAGTCACCCCAGGCCCCTGCCACGGTACCGGTGCAAAACAACTGACCCCCTGACCGATGAACGCAGAGCCTGACGGCCAGGACGCGCAGACTCGCGCTCCTATCACTCCCCTGCCCTCGTCCCTGGTTGCCCCGGCGCTGCCCCGTCGCATGGCCTGCTGGCTGTACGAAGGAATGCTGCTGTTCGCCGTGGTTTTTGTCGCCGGCTGGCTGTTCAGCGCGATGGGCCAGATGCGCGACGCCATGGACTCGCGCCGCCACCTGCTGCAGGCCTTCCTGTTCGTCATCTTCGGCATCTATTTCGCGTGGTTCTGGGCCAAGGGCCAGACCCTGGCCATGAAGACGTGGAACATCCGCGTTGTGGATACTGCGGGCCGGCCCTTGACGCAGCTGCGTGCCCTGGGACGGTACGTGGCAAGCTGGTTGTGGTTCCTTCCGCCCCTCGCGGTGCTGGCGCAGTTCAAGCTGTCGGGCGCCGAAACGGGTGTCCTCCTGCTGGGCTGGGTCGCGGTTTGGGCGCTGCTCAGCCGATTCCACCCGCAAAGCCAGTTCTGGCACGACGCGCTGGCCGGCACCCGGCTGGTGAATTCGGCGCCCCTGAGCCGCTGAGACCGGCTCCTGGCTGCGCGACAATCGGGCATGCCCATTCCGAGTTTTTCCCTCTGTGTGTACTGCGGCTCGCGCACCGGCGCTGCCGGTTTCTCCGAACAGGCGACCGCGGTCGGCCGCTGGATTGGCCAGAACGGCGGCCAGCTGGTCTACGGAGGCGGCAACAACGGGCTGATGGGCACTCTGGCCGACGCCACGCTGGCGGCGGGTGGCCGCGTCGTCGGCATCATCCCGCAGGCGCTGGTCGACAAGGAATGGGCCAAGCGCGACTGCACCGAGCTGCACATCGTGGACACCATGCACGACCGCAAGCGGATGATGGCCGAGCGGGCCGATGCCTTCCTGGCACTGCCCGGCGGCATCGGCACGTTTGAGGAGTTGTTTGAGGTGTGGACCTGGCGCCAGCTGGGCTACCACGACAAGCCGGTGGGCCTGCTCAATGCCAGCGGCTATTACGACACGCTGCTGGCCTTCCTGGCTTCCAGCGTGCAGCAGGGCTTCATGAGCGACTGGCAGATGGGCCTGCTCAGCGTGGGCACCGATGCCCATGCGTTGCTGCCCGAACTGGTGCGGGCAGCGGGCGCCGCAAGTGGCGCGCAGGACCTGTCGGAAATCTAGACCCTGACTTAAACCGCGGATTCGTCGGTTTCGCCGGTGCGGATGCGCACAACGCGCTCCACCGTGGTGATGAAGATCTTGCCGTCGCCGATCTTGCCGGTGCGTGCGGCCTTGACGATGGCATCGACGCAGCGGTCGGCGTCGTCATCCTTGACCACCACTTCCACCTTGACCTTGGGCAGGAAGTCGACCACGTACTCGGCTCCCCGGTACAGCTCGGTATGGCCTTTCTGGCGCCCAAAGCCCTTGACCTCGGTCACGGTCAGTCCGGTCACGCCGCACTCGGCCAGCGCTTCACGAACTTCTTCCAGCTTGAAGGGTTTGACGATGGCGGTGATCTGTTTCATGTTGGCTCCAGGATTTATTTATGAGTGGAATTTGCTGGTAATAGGATATCGCCAATCCTTGCCGAAGCTGCGATGGGTGACCCTAATCCCCACCGGCGCCTGCCTTCTCTTGTATTCGTTGATGCGTACAAGCCGCGCCACCCGCACCACCACCTCGCGCTCGAAGCCGGCTGCGACGATCTGCTCGACGCCCTGGTCTTCTTCCATGTAGCGCGCCAGGATGGCATCGAGCACCTCGTAGGGCGGCAGGCTGTCCTGGTCTTTCTGGTCAGGCCGCAGCTCGGCGCTTGGCGGGCGCGTGATGATGCGCTCGGGAATCGGGTTGATGCCGGTGCCATAGGGGTCATGCACGTTGCGCCAGGCGGCCAGTTTGAACACGGTCGTCTTGAGCAGGTCCTTGATCACCGCGAAGCCGCCGGCCATGTCGCCGTACAGCGTGCAGTAGCCCGTGGCCATCTCGCTTTTGTTGCCGGTGGTCAGCACGATGGAACCAAACTTGTTCGACAAGGCCATCAGCAGCACGCCGCGGATGCGGGCCTGGATGTTTTCTTCCGTGGTGTCCTCCGGCAGGCCCTTGAACTCCCCGGCAAGGGAAGCCTTGAAGGCCTCGAACTCCGGCACGATGGAAATCTCGTCATAGCGCACGCCCAGGCGGGCCGCCATGTCGCGCGCGTCGATCCAGGAGATGTCGGCCGTGTAGGGCGAAGGCATCATCACCGCCCGCACCTTCGAGGCGCCCAGCGCGTCCACCGCGATGGCCATGACCAGGGCCGAATCGATGCCGCCCGAGAGCCCAAGCAGCACGCCGGGAAAGCCGTTCTTGCCGATGTAGTCGCGCACGCCCATCACCAGCGCGTCCCACAGGTCCGCCTCCGGGCTGCGCGGGTGGGTGTCGCGCGCGCTGAGCTGCAGCCCGTGCTCGCCCGGCTCCGCCTGCACGCAGAAGAGGTCTTCCTCGAACGCCGGTGCCCGCCCGGCCAGTGCGCCATCGGCATTGACGGCGAACGAGCCGCCGTCGAACACCACTTCGTCCTGCCCACCCACGAAATGGGCGTAGACCAGCGGCAGGTTCACGGCCCTGGCGCGCGCGGCCATGCGCTCGACGCGCTCGCCACCCTTTCCCACGTGGAAGGGCGAGGCATTGATCACGCAAAGCACCTGCGCACCGGCCTGCCTGGCCAGCAGGGCCGGCTCGTCGAACCACGCGTCCTCGCAGATCAGCACACCGACATGGACGCCCGCCACCGGGAATACGCAGACGCCCTGGCCCGGGGTGAAGTAGCGATGCTCGTCAAAGACCTGGTAGTTGGGCAGTTCGCGCTTGGCATAGGTCTGCAGCACGCGGCCTTCGCTGAGCACGCTGGCCGCGTTGAAGCGCTGCTGCACCGCCACCGACTTGCTGCGCTGGTCGCCGCCGACCGGGTGGCCGACGATGACGCAAAGATCCTTCAACCCCGCCAGCTCGCGGGCCACCGTTTTCACGGCATCATCACAGGCGGCAATGAACGCCGGGCGCAGGAACAGGTCCTCGGCCGCGTAGCCGCAGATCGAAAGCTCGGGCGTGACCAGCAGGCGCGCGCCCTGCGCATAGGCGGTGTGGGCGGCGGCGATGATTTTTTGCGCATTGCCCGCCATGTCCCCGACGGTGAAATTGAGCTGGGCAATACAGAGTTTGAGGGCCATACAGAGAGTGAAAAAAGACTCGAACGATTATGTCACCCGGGTAGTTTCCCCGGAGGCGGTGGACGCGGCGCAGTGGAACGCGCTGGCCGCGCTGCGCCCGGGCGCCAGCCCTTTCATGCGACATGAGTACCTGGCCGCGATGGACAGCAGCGGCAGCGCCTCGCCGAAGAAGGGCTGGACCGCGCGCTTTGTCACGCTGTGGCGCGGCGATGAGCTCCATGCCGCCTGCCCGCTTTACCTCAAGGACCATTCCTACGGCGAGTACGTGTTCGACTTCGCCTGGGCCAATGCTTATGAGCAGCACGGGCTGGCCTACTACCCCAAGGCGGTGGTCGCCGTGCCATTCACGCCTGTGCCCGGCGCGCGGCTGCTTGCACGCACCGGTGCGGCGCGCGCCGCACTGGTGCAGGCGCTTGTGGCGTGGTGCCAGAGTGAAAAGTTGTCGTCGCTGCACCTGCTGTTCGCGGACGGCATCGACGTAGCGGCCTGCAGCGAGGCCGGCCTCATGCTGCGCCA